>CAYZWO010000004.1:0-15410 GCA_964482215.1 uncultured bacterium | reverse complement strand
GCAGGAGGCTATTCGGAAACAGTTCCTTTAAATCAGGTGGATTCGGTTAGTTTTGAAGGAGATGTTTGGATTGAGGGGCGATCGCTGCCTTCTCGGATTCGAGGTTATATCAAAACCTGGTCTGGTGTACCGATTAAAGCATTTAAACTAAAAACATCGGCTCAATCAGCACAAATTGACTTAAATACAGTGGTAAAAGCGGATGATTTACAGAAAATGATTAATAATAAAGAAAAAGTCCAAGTTTTATCAAAAATTAGCTTTGATTCACCTCAAAAAATGACCATAGAAGCTTTCTCTATGCCTAAAAAATAATTTATGTTGATGTCTCGTCTTAAATTTTTGGGTTATTTGGCGATCGCTACCGCCATTATTTGTTTGGGTCTATCAATTTCTATCGAGAGGCTTAACTTTTTACCGTTTCAAAGCATTAATCAAGCTATTGCCCAAAATTCGATTAATACTCGACAGAAAAGAATTGCGTTAGTGATTGGTAATGCAAATTACCAAGTCGGTAAGCTAGATACGCCACTTAACGACGCAACGGATATGGCTGATGTGTTAAAGGAGTTAGATTTTGAGGTAATTTTGCTCAAAGATGCTTCTAAACGAGAGATGAATGATGCTCTAGATCAATTTTCAACTCGAATTAATCAAGGTTACGTCGGTTTATTTTATTTTGCAGGTCATGGAATGCAGGTGGAAGGCGAAAATTATCTCATTCCCGTGAATGCTCAGATCAAAGCTGAAAAAGATGTTGAGTATGAGTCAATGCCTTTGGGGAAAATACTAGGCAGAATGCAAAGCGCAGGCAATCAGATTAATATTGTGATCTTGGATGCTTGTCGAGATAATCCTTTTCGTAAATTTCGGCTGGGGCTGTCATCTAGTCGAGGATTAACAGCACCTATACAGCCTGCATCAGGAACGTTAATTGCTTTTGCTACTGCGCCAGGAAAAGTAGCTAGTGATGGTATTGGACGGAATGGGTTATTTACTTCTTATTTATTGAAATATATTAAAACCCCAAACCTGGATGTAGATTTAATGTTACGACAGGTGCGATCTAGTGTTGCTAAAGACACGAAGGATTATCAAATACCTTGGAATTCATCTTCTTTAATAGGAGAATTTGCTTTTAATCAAAAGGCTGAAACTGAGATTACTTCACCTATTCCTAACCCTACCCCATCGGTTAGTGAAGCCAAAACTCTTTTAAAACAATATGGTTTTTATCAAGGCGAGATTAATGATGTTCAAGATAGTGCTTTTTTCCAAGCCATAAAGGACTTCCAGAAGCAACAAAATATCGATGTGGATGGAGTATTCGGTCCTCAAACTGCCTACAGGCTTAAGAATTTTACTCTCTCTGCTCCTAAAAAATAGCAACAAAAAGTATTATGTCCCTACAACAAAATATAAAATTATCAACGTAAGATTATCAAAATGTTATTACTAAATTCCCGTAGGGGTTTGGTCTCCAAATCCCCAATTATCCCCAATTTTCAATTCTCTTGAATTTCTCTAATCTTCAATTCCCCTAACCAAATTGACAATTCTACACAACCAAAAAAATTGACAATAAAATAGGCGATTATTATTGATTTTGAAATAGATTTTGGTAATTAATTTAGGGTGTAAATTTAAGGATGTATTACGTATCTGGAAATGGATTTGGAAACCAAACCCCTACGGTTAATTCCAGAATTATGATGAATTTTAAAATGGATTGATGTAAAATTACAACAATATTTTATTCATTCTAAATATAAAAAATGCCCAATTACAATATTCAAAACCGCAAAGCAATGCGTCTCAAAAATTATGATTATAATCAAGCAGGAGCCTATTTTATAACCATTTGCATTCAAAATCGAGAATGTCTATTAGGTAATATCGAAAATGGAATAATGCAGTTGAACGAGTATGGATTAATTGTTGAGCAAGTTTGGAATAAATTACCTAATCATTTTAATTATACCCTAGAGCTTGATGCGGCGGTGATCATGCCCAACCATTTTCACGGGATTATTGTTAATTTTGAACCTGAAAAAATTACTCAAAAATCTAATAGTAATGACCAAACACCTTTTTATAAACAAAAAACAAAATTGGGAACAATGATCGCCTATTTTAAATATCAAACGACTAAAATAATTAATCAAAAACGAATGATGGAAGGCGTTAAAATTTGGCAGAGAAATTATTATGAGCATATTATTCGCAATCAAAAAAGATTAGAAATTTTAAGACAATATATTGTTGAAAATCCCTTGCTCTGGACGATAGATCAATTACATCCTGAAAATCCATCTACATAGTAGGGGTTTGGTCTCCAAATCCAATCCCCCATCCTTGATAACCATGCCCCAAATCACTCTTGATCTCCCCTTATCCATCCTTAATGCCCTCACAACCTATACCCAAGAACAGCAAACATCCTCTGCTGATACTGTCCAAACAGCCTTAGAGTCCTTTTTAATTGCTAAAAATTATTTAACCAAACCGCAAAAAACTTTTCATCTTGATCCCGCGCCCGTCGGTAGCGGCTATCCTGATACTGCTATTAATTATGATGTTGTTTTAAACGAATTTATAACTATCATTTTGATGTAATGAAAATTTGTGTTTGGCGATAAATTTAAACACTAAAAACTTTAATAAAGTAAAAAAATACCAGAAAAAGTCAATACATTTTATATTTACTGATTTTGAGCCAATTCTAGTAAATTTTGCGACATTAAGATTCCTTCTATTCTGCTGAGTAGATTCTTGATCAGATGCGATAAGATTAGGAGGCACTTAAATTAATTTAGTAAAATTACGAACTTAATAGTCATATTTTATTTTTTTATCCTAAAAATCTTTATAAGTTCGCTAAAAAGTTAGTTTTGATGGTCTAAACGTTCTTTTATTATGACTTACGAACCGCTCCATCATAAATATCGTCCCCAGACCTTTGCAGATTTAGTGGGGCAAGAGGCGATCGCGACCACGTTGACCAATGCCCTATTGAGCGAACGGATTGCGCCAGCCTACCTATTTACGGGGCCAAGAGGAACGGGCAAAACCTCTTCTGCAAGGATTTTAGCGAAATCTTTAAACTGTATTGCGGGAAATAAACCCACACCGACTCCTTGCGGTCAATGTGAAATTTGTCGCGCGATCGCCAGAGGTAATGCCTTAGATGTTATCGAAATTGATGCGGCGAGTAATACGGGGGTTGATAATATCCGAGAAATTATTGAGCGATCGCAATTTGCACCTGTCCAATGTCGTTACAAAGTGTACGTTATTGATGAGTGTCATATGCTCAGCGTCGCGGCGTTCAATGCCCTGTTAAAAACATTAGAAGAACCGCCTGAGAGGGTTATTTTTGTGCTAGCGACGACCGATCCGCAGCGTGTTTTACCGACGATTATTTCCCGTTGTCAACGATTTGATTATCGAAGAATTCCTTTACCATCAATGGTATCTCATTTACGAAAAATTGCTGATTTAGAAAAGATTAATATTAATGATGAAGCTATTACATTGGTTGCACAAATTGCCAATGGCGGGCTGCGGGATGCAGAAAGTTTATTAGATCAATTAAGTTTATTATCGGGAACCGTTGACCCTGAAAAAGTTTGGGATTTAGTGGGGGCAGTTCCTGAGCAAGATTTACTGGCTTTGTTAAACGCGATCGCGTCGGATAATGCCGAAACCGTTTTAGATTGTTGCCGAAAATTGATGAATCGAGGGCGGGAACCCTTGGTCGTGTTGCAAAACCTAGCGGGATTTTATCTTAATTTATTAATTGCCAAATCAGCCCCCAACCGTCCTGATCTGGTAGCAGTCACCGCTCCAACCTGGCAAGAACTCTGCGCGATCGCGTCTGGCTGGGAAACAAACGTAATTTTGCAGGGGCAACAACAACTCAAGGAAAGCGAAGTTCAATTACGGAATACCACTCAACCCCGTCTTTGGCTAGAAGTTACCCTACTCAATTTATTACCTTCTGCCTGCCGTACTGTACAAGCAACGGTTCAATCCTCAATTAGTCAGCCAAAAACGGTTCAATCCCAACCCGTTACCGCAAGCCCACCAACAGCTACATTTATCCCTCAAGTTCCGAATCCTCCTGTTCAAAGTGTTGCGAACAATCCCTTGCCTACTCCATCCCCTGCATCCACTCCCCTTGAAACCGAAAAAACAGAAACACCCAATTTCCCCCCGGAACCTGTTCCAGAAGCTGTTATTCCAACTCGGTTTGATGCTTCTCTTGATGAGATTTGGCAGGCGGTGTTATCACGGTTAATTCCTACAACCCAGTCTTTGTTGCGATCGCACGGAAATTTAATCTTACTAGAAGAAAATTATGCCCAAGTCGCTATTAAAAACGAATCCCTTTTAAAATTAGTGACGGAAAAACTGGCAGGTTTAGAAGCCGCTTTTAAGGATGTTTGTGGTAAAACCATTCGCGTGAAATTCATTATTGGTACGGGAAAGAGCCAGACAACCTCAGAAGTCCCTCAAGCGCGATCGCCGCTAGTCAATAATCCAATTTCTCAACCCCTCCAGCCTCCCCTTGATCCCGTTTCTCCTCCTAGCAACGCAGTCCCTACTATTAACCGCAATGGTAACGAGAGCAATTCCAGCATCCCGACAGAATCCAAGTTAACTCCAATTTCTGCGGCTTCTCGCCAAGCCAGCACGATTCAGACTGTTAATCCAACGCCTCCGAAACCGATTACCGTTAGGCAACCCGAACCGATGGCCGCTTCTGGGGCTACGGTAGAGCATACCTACTCTGAAACTGATTTACAAAAAGCAGCAGAAAGTTTAGCAAAGGCCTTTGAAGGCGAAATTCTTGTTTTAGAAGAGAGCTTTAATAGCAATGATGAAGCAGAAAAAGAGAACTCTTTAGAAGAAACGTTTCCCTCCCCTGAATCTGTTATAAACGCGTCCCCTCTGACTCCAGTTGAGACTGCTAAACCCCTGATTCAAGGTCGGCCACAACTTAACTCCCTTACCGATGATGAGGATATTCCTTTTTGATTTTTGGCTGACCTTCACTCACTAACTATTCAAAAGTCGAACGTCAGCCCTAAGCCCTGATAAGCGGTTTACTCTGTGTAAAAAAATTGTATATACTTAAGCAACCAATAGATAGAGATTAAAGATTCGGTTAGGTAAGATATGTTGCAATGAATACATTTCTATTTGTCTTGATCCTTGATGTTTGGGTTACTTTTGAAAAATTTAATTGAAGAGAAATACTTGTTATTATTGAGAAATTAATAATTTTTAAAAAACCAATATTGACAATGATTGATATTTAAGTTTCATTTATTATTAAATAATGTTATGAATCCCCTTTTTTGTATTAAAACAAATAAAAGAATAATTTTACAAAAACAAATCGCTTCTAGTGGGGAGGGAGCAATTTGGACAACGGAAGATCCTAACGTCCTTGCTAAAATTTATCACCGATCTACCATCCAACGACAAGAGAAATTAAGGGTAATGTTTAAACATCCACCCCAAGATCCTAACAGTGAACACAATCATATTTCTTTTGCTTGGCCTGAATCTTTGTTGGTTAATAAAGCAGGAAAAATTTTAGGTTTTTTAATGCCAAAAATTCACGATGGCAGAGAATTAATTGACATTTATAATCCCAGAAGACGCAATAAGCTCAAAGTGAAAGTTGATTGGCATTTTTTACATGTTGTTGCCCATAATATTTCTTCTATTATTCACTCTATCCATCAAGCAGGCTATGTTTTAGGAGATATTAAACCTCAAAATATTTTAGTTAATAGTCAAGCGGTTCCTTCCATTATTGATACGGATTCTTTTCAAGTTACTAATCCGGCGACGGGGAATATTTATCGTTGCTTAGTGGGCTCTGAAGGTTTCACGCCACCTGAATTATTAAATCAAGATTTTGCTCAAATTAATCAAACAGAAATCCATGATCGTTTTCGCTTAGGCGTTATTATTTATTATTTATTATTTGGTTCCCATCCCTTTCAGGGAAAGTGGGTTGGTCAGGGAGATTCACCAGAAATTACCGAATTAATTCGACAGGGCTATTGGGTCTTTGCCAGTGATGGTTTAATTAAGTGTTCTTCGTTAACCATTCCTTTAAATATTTTGCATCCGATTCTAAAGGACTGTTTTATTCGCTGTTTTAGTGATGGATACAAAAATCCTCGATTGCGACCAACTGCTCAAGAATGGCAATCTTCCTTGCAAATCGCGATTAAGGCTTTAAAAAAATGTGAGCGAGAAAGTCAGCATTTTTATCATGAAAAATTAACAAGCTGTTATTGGTGTGAACGGAAAGAAAAGTTAAAAATGGATATTTTTGTGATTCCACCGAAAAAAGTGGTTTCAACTTCCGTACCTCGAAAGATTGATTATAAAATTGATGAATTGCCCCTGTCTTCTCGCCCTCGTGTTAATCGGGTCAATAGTGTTTCTCCTTACTTAGTTCATTACCCACCCGTCACGCGCTACCGACCTTCTCCCCTAAAGACTTTTAGAAGTTATCTTAAAAATAACATTGTTCATAAGTTTAGTCGTTATACGGCATCAACTTTGGGGCCTGTTTTTCTATTTGCAAGTTTTTTAATTTTATTAGCAATCTTTCAAGGCTTACCGGAGCCGAATTCTTCGCTCCCGTCTTCTATCTCTTCTTCGGCCAATCGGCCTAAACGAGAATCTTCTCGTTCAGTGGAGCAACAAGCTTTAGCGATCGCGTACAATAATCAAGGCTATCAAAAATATAGCAAAAAGGATTATGTTGGGGCGATCGCCGATTTCAACCAAGCCCTAAAGCTCTATCCTAAACTAGCCGATGCTTACTATAACCGAGGATTAGCCAATCAGGCTCTGGGTTATGACAAATTAGCCGAACAGGATTTATTTAAAGCCATTTCCCTCGACCCTCGTTTGCAAAATAACGATAATGTGGCTTCTAGGCCTTCTATTTCCAATGAAATCGGAGTATATGAAGAAAATGGAGCTTCTGAAAGCGAAAATCCGCAATGGATAGACGATGACCCTTTTAAACCGTCTCCTGAAGCCAAAGCCAAATTGGAAAAACGCTTAGCCGAATCTTCTCCCATCGATCAGCTTCTGGAATCCTCTACAAGCACTCAAGGGGAGACGGAGCCATCTCCTTCCCGCATAAATTCCGGATCAATGGAGAAAATTTTACAAACGTTGGATAATAAAAAAAGATCGGTACACACTAACGCAAACCCTAAGCAAGATTCATCCCCAAAGCCATCCCCGATCCGCAAAACGGGTAAGAATAAGATGAATCAAACGACGAATACCGATAAGTTGAGTATCAACTCTCATTTAGCATTTTCCTTATTTCAACGGGGGGTGATTAACAAAAGACAGGGAAATTATCAGGAAGCCATGAGTAATTTTGAACAGGCCTATTTTTTACTTAAAAAAGAAGGAAATCCTGATATTGGCGATTTAGAAAAAATGATTAAAGATTTACGAGAAAAAATTACACCTTAACGGAAATAAATTTTGGCTTAAACAAGATAGCGAAATTTTATTAGAGGTCTATTCATTTGAAGTTGCTATCAAGGATTTTTTGAAAATTAGAGTGTTTTCAAAAAAGAGTAGAATCAATTAATATATAGTAATATGCTAATAATTTAGTCTTCTCCTCAGGATGAGCCTCTTTCCCAAGGCAATTGAACGGATAATTGACAAATTTCCTCGCAAAGTTAGTCCGAAAATGCTTTTGCGAGAAGCGATCGCCGTAATGGGAAAAGAAGAAAACATAGACCCAATCGCCATTGACTTGCAATATCCTCTTCAACCAACGTTCCAAAGATCAAGCTATTTTGTCGTACTAGAAAATGAAAAACTACTGGGTTTATTAACCCCTCAGGATGTAGTGCAGTGGTTGGCTCAAGGGTTGGATCTGGAAAATACACGAGTTGAGAAAGTTTTGACGCGATCGCCGATAACCGTGCTACCTTCCCAACTTACTGATCTTGTAAGTTTAGGGCAATTTTTTCAACAGCATTCTTTTCCTTATCTTCCCATCGTGGATGAACAAGAACGTTGCTTAGGAGTAATTAGCGAATATCATCTTCATCAACAGATTCCACCAGAACTTTTAACCCTAACGCCTGCATTTTCAGAGAGATCAAGCAAGCTGGAGCCGCTTCGCGATTTTAACCAGGCTCCTTTTTGTCAATTAACGCTGATAAATAGCCAAAATTATTTAAATACTATTGTTAGCAATATTTCCGAAGGCATTTTGATTTTGAGCCAACATGGTGAAATTGTTTTTGCCAATCGAGCCGCCAGCGAAATGTTTAATTTACCGACTGAGCAATTAATCGGAGTCGATTTGGGGATTCCCATTAATACCGACAAGTTATTTGAAATGGAGATCCTGCGGCGCAATGGAGAAATTGGTATTGGCGAAGTTCAGGTTGTGCCCGTCATCTGGGATCAGCAATCTCGCTATTTGATTTCTTTAAGGGATATTACCGCTCGCACCGAAGCAAACAATGAATTGTGGCAAAGTCAAGAACGGTATCGAATGTTGACCGAAGTTGTCCCCAATCTGGTCTGGTTAACCGATGATGAGGGGAATATTGCCGAGATTAACCAACGAACACAACAATATTTAGGGCAATCTCTTATTGAAATACGGGAAAAAGGCTGGTTCCACGCCATTCATCCCGATGATCTTCCCCTCGCCAAAGAAAGTGCTCTGCGAGCCGAAGCGTTGAAGGAAGCCTATTCTTTGGAATATCGACTGAGACGGGCCGATGGTGTTTACCGTTGGCATTTAGTGCAGGTTCTCCCGATTTGGGATGAATTGGAGCAAACAACTCGCTGGCTAGGCTCCTGTACTGATATTGAGGATCTCAAACAAACCGAATCCTTGCTGCAACAAAAGGCCGAACAGGAAAGTTTAATTAAAAATATTACCCAACGGATTCGAGAATCTTTGGATCTTAAAGCCATTCTCAACACGACCGTGGAAGAGGTGCGTCGGGTTTTACAAGCCGATCGGGTGGTGGTTTATCAAGTCTTTCCGGGCGGAACAGGGGCCATCATCGCGGAATCGGTAGCTGAGGGATGGCTGCCAATACTGAACGTGACTCTGCCATTAGATATTTTTCCCGAACAGAATTATGAACCCTATGCCAAGGGACGAATTTTCGCGCTGGACAATCGAGATGATACGGCGATTATCGACTGTTTAGCGGATTTTTTGAAAGAAATTCAAGTTAAGGCGGAGTTAGTTGTTCCGATTATCCAAAAAGATCAACTTTGGGGACTAATCGTTGCTCATCAGTGTTCTAGCCCGCGCCATTGGCAAGAATTGGAAATTAATATTTTGCGGCAAATTGCCCTACAACTGGCGATCGCGATCCAACAATCAGAACTCTATGAACAATTGCAACACGAACTCCAGCGACGCAGAATGATTGAGGCAGAACGGCAGAAACTCGATCTGGTCGTTGAAAACAGTTCAGAATTTATGGCAGTGGCCGATTTAAATGGTCAATTAGTCTTTCTCAATCGCGCCGGTCAATATTTAATTGGCTTAGAAGATCCGAATTTAATTCGCCGTATTAGCATCCTCGATTTTTTCCAATCCCAAGAGCGATCGCTAATCCAAGACGAAGTTTTGCCACGTATTTTCCGTAAGGGTCAATGGGAAGGGGAATTGCATTTGACCCACTTTCAAACAGGACAAACGATTCCAGTTCTCTGTAATGCCTTTCTGATTAAAGACCCTAAAACCGAGCAACCAACTCACATTGCGGGGGTCATTCGGGATATTACACGCATTAAACAAGCAGAACGGGAAATCATCAAAGCTCTGGAAAAAGAAAAAGAATTAAATGATCTGCGATCGCGGTTTATCACGATGGCATCCCATGAATTTCGCACGCCACTATCGATCATTAATTCATCCGCCGGCATTATGAGTACCTACCATGAACGGTTGAGTGAGGAAAAAAAACAGCAGCACCTCCAACGCATTCAAGATAGTGTTCAACACATGACGGCCTTACTGGATGATGTTTTGATGATGAGTCGGGCCGAAGCCGAAAAAATTGCTTTTAATCCCCAGCCCCTTAATTTAATCGCCTTTTGCCAAGACTTAGTGACTGAACTCCAATTAAACAGTCATGAACACGCCATTATTTTTAATCTTCAGAACACTGTCCATGATTCCAGCCATGAGCCGCGATCGCTGATTGTCGAGCTAGACCCCAAACTTCTGCGACAAATTTTTATTAACCTCCTGAGTAATGCTATTAAATATTCCCCAAAAGGGGGGAATATTGCCTTTAATCTCAAGATCAATGAGAATCATTTAATTTTTGAAGTCAAGGATCAGGGAATTGGCATTCCCACCGATGACCTCACACAGCTTTTTACTGCCTTTCATCGTGCGACCAATACAGGCAATATTCAGGGAACTGGCTTAGGGTTAGCGATCGTTAAACGCTGCGTTGATTTACACCAAGGAATCATTGATGTGGAAAGTAATTTAGGGCAAGGAACTGTTTTTACCGTCACCCTGCCACGAACCTATCCGACTGGATGTGATTAAACTGACTCCGCTTTAAATCCCATTAAAACGCCATATAGTCCCCAAATAGCCATCGCCCGCAGGTAATGACTGGCTCGGAACGTCCCAACAGCCGTGATTGCTTCTGGAGTACGGAATTGTAAACCATTGTCATAAATCTGTTTAACCACTGTTTCAGTGAGCCGAAAAGCTTCTTCCTTCATCCCCATTTGTAAGAGGAAAGCCGCTAAGCCAAAGTTAATGCCTGTCCAAACCTCTAAGGGATGGGTTGCATCGGGATTTTCGGGAGTTCCGTCTGATTTTAGACCATTAGCTGCCCCAAATTGCCCATCAAAGAATTTAATAAAACAAGTATCATAAACCTTTCTCAAGGCTTTTTCGGCGTATTCGTTTTCCACCACATCGGGCAAGCCCAATAGACGGGCATAGAACTGACCACAGAGTTGATCCGCCATCACCACATCGGAACCACTTTTACTATCGAGTTTATAAAATTCTCCGTTCCACAGGGTGGGGTGATAAATCGCACGGGATTGGCTCAACCAGTCTCGATAGGTTTTTAAATAATCCTCAATGGATTGGGGATCATCGGCTGGAGTTAATTCTTTTTGTACGGGGGGATGGGTCAGCAATAATTCGCCGATCGCGATCGCGGCTTCTAAAGCAGCAATCCACAAGGCTCCACAATAGGCACTAATACCCAACAACTGCCAATCATCAAAGGTTTGGTCGGGTGCCCCTGAGTTTTCAGGAATTCCATCGTTATCAAGATCAAATTCTTTTAAATAGGCCAAGGTTTCCGTAATCGCCTGCCAACATTCCCACAAGAAAGCATAATCTTCCCCTTCGGTTAGCAGGAAATCCCGATAGACCTGAAGCACAAAATCACTGCCTAAATCCTTCCAAAGATTACAGTCCTGATAACTGGTGTAATTAGTTTTCTCCCAAGGGTGTTCATTGGGCGCACCGAGATCGTGGGGGGTGGCTCCTTTGGCTTTGCGAATGGCAGAGGCTTGGTTATAGCCAATAATGCGCGGTGTGTTGTCATAACTGGGAATGGCTCTGGCAAAGGCTTCTAACACGGCCTTGTCCAAACGGGGCCACAACATCATTAAGCCAAAAGAACCGTAGAGCCGAACATCTAAACTTTCATACCAACGGTAATCCATACATTCGGAAACGCCGAACTGACCCACTGGATCATTTTCCGTTGCTGCTGTCCACAGGGTTCCGCCTTGGGTTAATAGATAAAGTTCATTAAACAAAGCCATCTTGAACCAATCGGGTAGTTCAGGATTTTTGAGAATGGGATTTTGCCACGCCTGAATATTCTCTTTCCAAGTATCGCTATGTTTTAAAGCGGTGCGAATCACTGACCAAGCATTTTGCCCATTACGGCCAAAAAAGTCGGTATAACGGCGATAGTAATTAATGCCTTCTGCAAATTCTGTGACGGGTAAATCCCAGGATAGGATAAAGGGAATGCGGCGGGTTTTGCCTGGTTTGACGGTAAAGCGAATGGCCATGGCCGCTGCGATCTGTTCCCCTGGTTCGGCAGGCGTTTCATCTTGATAATCGGGCAAAGAACCATTGGCCGCGAAATAATCCCAAATTTCTGAGCCGTCACCGCTCGGATTCCAACGGCTATGGTGGAAAACTTCAAAGCTGGGATTGGTCACACTGGCAAAACAAAGTTGACCTTCCCCTTCTTGGATCTGATCGTGTAATTGAATGCGATTGAGGAGGCAACCCACGCGATAGTTATCTTCAATCCATTGGTTGAAATTGCCTGTGCTGTTGCCCCAACGGGGTTGATATTCATAGACAGGGCTGCCATCATCCCGCACCCGCACGTTAGGGGATTTAACGGCATTGGTAAACCAACCGACGGTATTTTGCCAAGTGAGCAGGATACTGAGGGTAATTTCCTTATCGGTGGGGTTATGCACCGTCCAGTCAAAGATGGCAACAGGATAGCTGCTTTCTTGATAGTTATGGGCCCAGACGGGGGAAAATTGCTCACAAACCAGATCGCTTTTGAATACACCTTGATATTGATACCAACTGCGGGGATACAGGGCGGAATAGGTTCCTTTTTCCTGGGGATACCATTGCCAACGGGATAAACTACCATCTTCGGGGGCTTCTGTGGCGAGGGCATAAGCTTGGGCGGCTTCTCCTTCGACCTGTTCAAAAATGCTGAATTGGCAAGCGGGTAAACTGCGAAAAACGTGTTCTCCCCCGTCTAAGTGCCATAGGTTAAAATCTCCCTTCGGCGATCGCCCAATACAACCTGCCCCAAATCCTCCTAAGGGCATCCCATGCCACGGCCCGTCATCTAAATTGCTGGCATAACGGACGGTGTAAGGTTTTTCCCATCCTTTACCAATGGGGCGTTTCCAAGCACAGGTAGGAATTTCAGGCAGTTGAATTAACAAGGACATTTTCAACGAAGGAATGAGAATAACTTAGGAATTATAAATGAATATTGGGATCTGCGTTGCACTAAAAAATTCGCGACCCAAGAAGCGATCGCGTAATTTCAAGAATATTTAGATGAATAAGCAAACATAAAGGAATGAGCAATGGCATTACCTTGATGGAAGCGGGAGAAACTATTCGGTCACTTCTTCAGGGGTTTCTTCCGTCGCGGTTTCGGTTTCTGCAACCGTTTCTTCTGCTGGGGTTTCCTCAACTACGGGAGGTTGGGGCTTACTGGGTTTGGGGGGACGGGCGAAAGCAGGATTGACCGCTTTTGGGGCTTCTTCTTGACGGCCGCCTTTTTTCCCTTTGCCTTTGCCTTTTCCTCTACCACGAGGAGGACGACCCTGATTATCATTTCTTGAAGATTCGCGGGATTCGTTATTACTTCCCTCTGGCTTTGCTTGACGCTCGGATTTTTTGATTGGACGTTCTACCATTGTTCGTTCCTAGTAACTATTTTGTATCCTAGTCTATTCGGGGTTCATTTGTTTTGCCCTAAAAACACTCCGATGTCCAATTTCCATGCAAACCGTAGGGAATATGCCCCTTTAACTGTAAAGTTGCGATTGGCCCTTGATTTAAGTTTTTGGCATCTAAAATTACTAAATCCGAACGATGGTAAGCGGCATTGTAAACCAAGGTTAAAAGCCAGCCGTCATCCTCTTGGTTTGCGTCAGATTTAGGCACAAAAACAGGTTCGCCAGCAAACCCCCTGAGAGCAAAAGAGTGCAGTTGTCTTTCCCCAGTTTCGAGATCAAGCTTGAGAATGGCTTGTAAAGGCGCATTGCCTGTCGGATTATGAGCGGCGGCACTGTAGAGATAACGTGGCTTTCGTCCCACTAACTCAGGATTTAAAGTCGGAAACTCACAGGCACGGGCTTCGATTAATTCTCGTTGAACGGTTTTCAGGGTTGGATCAATGGTAAATCGCCACAATTGACCCGGATCGAGTTCGTCAAATTTTACTGCTTTATAGGGTGTATCAGGCTGAATTTGGGGAAGTGAATCATAACAAATCGAGTCTAAATAAACCTGACCGTCTGCTTCAAAGGCGTTGGCATGATGGAAAATAAAGCCTGCTTGGGTTTCTAAGATTTTGACCTGATCGTAGGGCGGTTTTCTGGGAATTAAAATGACTTTCGCGGGTTTATTCGGTTGAAAATGTACGCATTCCCCTGCACCATTTAATCCAAAGAGGAAAGGAAATGGATTAAAGCTAACGGCGTTTTGTACAAAGATGGCGTAATTGGGAGTAAGGGCAAAGTCGTGAATAAAGGCGAATCCTGGGATGGAATGGCTATGACGACGCAGTAATTTTCCCTCTGGATTAAATTCAAAAATCGTAATCGTACTGGATAGGCCAGTTTTCAGAGAAAAATTCACTAAAACAGGTTCGTCACCATCAATTTCACTGTGGGGATCGACCCAAGGATGAGCAGAGAAAGTATCGCCTGGGTTGAGTACGCCATCTAAATAATCTAGGCCAATAGTGTCTAAGGTTTGGGGATCGAGGCGATGGGGTTCGGCAGCTTCCCAAAGGGCTAATAATTTCTGGCCCCAGTAAATGACGTTAGTATTGGCAATATTTTTTAATCGCAAATCAAAAGCATTTTTTAACCATCCGCCCGGTCGTTGGGTTCCAAAAACCCCGCGATAAATCATTTTGCCACTGGCCTGTTCTTGAACATAACCTTCTGTCCGTACATATTTATTACGGAAATGAACTCGCCCGTCACCTGGAAAAGTAAAGGCAGTAATCATGCCGTCTCCATCAAAGGGATGCCGAATGGGAATGCCTTCGATTTCAAACAGGCCTGGCCCATTACGAAATAGGGTTCCTTTTAAATTTTGGGGAATTTCTCCCTCAATGTCCTCAATCCAGTAAGCATCTTCTTTAAGTTGGGACGTATAACCTTGTTGCCAATCTTCGTGGCGATAGGAACGGGTTGGTTGAGAGAGTGTGGTTGTCATCGTTTGAATTAAATGTTTTAGAAGAGTCAATACTACGGACAATTTAAAAAAAAGGGAACAAAAAAGCTATCCATCGTATAAGGTGCAAGTATTGAATCAAAGCACCCAATGAATAGCATTAGCGACATCATACCGAAAGTAATCAGTAAAGTTCAACAGAGATTTCTGTCAATCCTGTTGTCGACAATTTTAGTAATGTGCGGGAAAGTAAACTTCACCAATCTGAGTCGATATAGCGAAATCAGTAGACCTCTTGCGTGAATAGCGAGAATGGGCGTAAAAGTAGGTCAAGGAGGATAAAGCATGACCTACGAACCTAACTTTTCCCGTTAAGTCCAAAATACAGCAGTGTAAAGAAAATCTTAAA
>CAYZWO010000003.1:0-85352 GCA_964482215.1 uncultured bacterium | reverse complement strand
CTCAGTGGTAGAGCGCAACCTTGCCAAGGTTGATGTCGCGCGTTCGAATCGCGTTACCCGCTTAGAAAGAATAAAGCAATTTGCGATAACAGGGTGATTTGTTCACTAACGAACGATCAATCCTGTCTCCAGCCATGTTGTAAGATGAGTTAATAATTACTTAACAAAACTTATAATGTCGCAACAATTAATTTATTGCTTATTTTTTGGGGCTGGTTTAGGAATTTTAAATTCAATTCTTCAATCTCATCAATTTGATCATCAGTTCTTAGCATTAGGTTTATTAATCTTTGCAATTGATCAAGCTAAAATGGCCGTTTTAGATTTAAACAATATTGCGATCGCTAAAACTAAAGTTGATGACCCTCGGCTCGATCAATTTTATGTAGTTACCATCAGTACGATCGCGCTGGAATTAATGGGATTTTATCTCGCAGCCTTCCAACTAGGTTGGGGGATTTTATTGGTATTAGGAAGTCAAGTCTGGTTTAATTTGCTGATCAATATTCGCATTCAACCTAACGAGATTAACCCGATCCAAGATAAACCGATATCGGAAAAAGTTGGGGTTTTATTAGCCGATATTGTGGGCATGATCCTAATTGGTATTTGGATGATTCCCATTGCACCGTTGACGATTGTGATAACGCTTTGGACAATCGCGATCACTTACGCAGGAATTAAAGTGTTCCAAGCTTTTCAAGTTAAGCGATCAGTAAATTTTAAAGCCTAAGCTTTGAGAAAAGATAGGGTTTGAGTGGGACGGGCAAATCGGATTAATAACCAGCTATTAATGATTAAGCACAGGGTCGATAAGGAAAGCAAAATAAAGGTAATCGGCGTAACAACCCCAATGGTAAACCAGGTAGAGACATGAAATACCATTAAACCAATGCAGCTAAATGACAATAAGGTAGAAAGAATTAAAGATAGCTGACGACGCTGAAAGATAACTAATAAAATGGATTGTAACGTCGCGATTAGCATTGCAGGAACCAGAAAAGCACAGATTGACACACAATGCATTCGGGACATTTCAGAGACAAAAGCGAAATCGACAGCCATTATTTTTCTTGAGTATCTAATGAGAATTGAAAATTTTAGTTATTATAATCCAGAAATTTAGTTAGGAATGGTTAACAAATTTTAAGATCTCCTCGGCGGTCGTCTGGGGCTTCTCTAAATGGGGAACGTGGCCACACTCAGGAATCCAAACGAGTTGATTATTGGGCAATAGTTTCTGAAATTGGGTTGCGGCTTTTGTCCCTAAAATACCGTCATTTTTTCCCCACAGAATTAACGTGGGTTGTTGTAATTGGGGTAAATTGCGCGCAAAACTGCCATAACCGCCGCTTTTGGTAAAAGCAATGAGGGCTTCACTCCAACGGGGGCATTGTAAATGTAATCTAGCGCATTCTTCCGCATCGTCACTGGCAAATTGTTTGTCGTAGTAGGCGGCTCGACTTACACCTCTTCTCACCTTCGAGGTTGCTAAAAAGTCAGTTGCCCAACGATCTAAGGGGGGGAACATTAAGCGGCTGGCAAAGGGTTGACGGGCTAGACCCGCACTATCCACTAGAATCAGTTTTTTCACTAAGTCGGGATGAGACAGGGTAAAGTCAATGGCGGCGGCTCCTCCCATCGAAACCCCGACTAAAATCATGGGTCTTTGAATTAAGGTTTTCCAACAATAGTACAAGTGAGTTTTAATTGATGCGGGAGAAAGGGCAATTTGCGGCGATCGCTCGGTAAATCCAAAACTGAGTAAATCAATGGCCCAGGTTGCGTGATGGGGAGCGAGGAGAGGAATTAAACGCCGAAACTCTAAAAGAGAACTGTCAAAACCATGTAACAACACAATGGGGGGATCTTGATTTCCCTGCTGGACGTAAGCCGTTTCAATGGGATCGAGGGAAAGGGGCGTTAAAATTTTCGTAAATTGAAGGCTATTAACTAAATTTAAAGACGTTAATTCCGTTAATTTTTGAGGATCAAAATTAATTTTTTGGGATTGACTTTTTATTAAATTCATGTTGCTTTTTAGTAATTAATTTAAAATAAAAATATTAAAATCCTAAATCTGCTTTGGCCTGTTCTGCGGCCACTAGTACTTTATCATCAGGCATTTCTGACCACCCTGTCACTCCAATTTCTTGATAAAATTGCTGGTCATAGGCGCGAGTTTTAACGACAACGGGCATAGGAACGGCGTGACCTAAAATTAAAGCTTGTTGTTTGGAATCCAATTTTGCCAACACAGAGCGCAAATTTTGCCCTCCCGAAACCCCTGTAAAGATAGCCTCAATATCCTTTTCATCGTTGAGTAGGCAGGTGATACGAGTGCCAATCTGGGACATGACTTCATTATCAATCCCTGAAGGTCGCTGATCGACCACTAATAAGGTGACGAAATATTTCCGCATTTCCCGCGCGATCGTTCCGAAAATAGTTTGATGCACAATGCTGGAATCGAGGAAACGGTGAGCTTCTTCGATGGTAATCACCAATTGACGGGGACGGTCTAGGGGATTTTTAGTTTGTAAAAATTTATCGGCTTTTTTAACGTAGGTGGCATGAATGCGACGGCTAATCATATTGGTGGCCAACATATAGGACAGCAAATTGGATTGAGAACCAAATTCAATAACAACGTGTTTTCCTGCTTCAATACATTCAAGAACTTGATCAATATAATTATGTTGGCAAGCCGATTTTAGGTATTTTAAATTTTCTAAGCGTAATAATTTTCGTTGCAGAGACATGATCGACCCTGCATGACCCTGTTTTTCTTCACAAAAAACTTTGATATCTTCATTGGTCATGCTTAACAGTTGACGAATCCAATTTTTGCCATATTCGGAATGCAAAATATTGGCATTATCTAAGGCCGCTTCGGAAATGCCTAATTCGTAACCGACTAAGCGAATATCTTCAATTTCAATCTGTTCGTAACTTAAATACAACTCATGGGCATTGCTTACCCCCCGCCGTTTGGTCGATTCGGCATCGAGGGTAAATATTTCTACCTGTCCAGGAAACAGTTGACGCAAGCCCTTTACAGTAGACACTTCCTTGCCTTCTCGCATGGCTTCCCATCCATATTCCGAGTGCATATCAAACATCAGGTTCACGGCAGCTTGTTTGCGAATGATTCCTGAAATTAATAGGCGAGTTAAAAAAGATTTACCTGTCCCCGATTTCCCAAATACACCATTACTGCGCTCAACAAAGCGATCAAGATCCAGACAAATGGGCACATCCATATCCAGAGGTTGCCCGACAGAAAAGTTGCGGCGATGGGGATCATCTTCCCAACCAAAGACCATCCGAAAATCTCGTTCACTGGCTTCAAAAACTTGGCTGAAGTGGGCAGGAATGGTTTTAACGGGTAATAATTCTAAGCTTTCACTCGTCTGGGCTTTAAAGGAAGCGAGGCCATTTTTACCGTTGCCGTTTTGCTGAGAATCATTATTAAATTTCCCATTTTTATCGGCTTCAACGGGGGTAAACATCAACATCGGAGCCAGTTCAATGGTTCCATAGGTTCCACTTCCTGCTAGAACTTCCCGCATTAAGGTATCTTCCAAACTCGGTGGATTGGCGAGAATTCGAGGGTTAGCTGTCCCCAGGGCAACATCGGTTAAGAGGCAAAAAAAGCGCGATCGCGTCCCTTGAATAACCAGAAACTTACCGACCCGCATATCTTCAACAGAGACATCGGGAAGCAAACGAATTTCTAAACCTTTAGTAAGGGAACCCTGAATAACCGAGCCGAGGGGAGTTTCTTTCATAGAGAATTAATCACTGACCTTGTAGTTAACTATATCGAGAATTATCGAGTTTTCGCTAAAATCAAAACGAGTTATTCTAATGGTTAACTCAAATTCATGAAAATAAATTTTGTGTTTATTTAATGGAGATCGCTGATTCAATAAAGCTTACAAACCAAACCATCAGTTATTTTATTTCCTCAATCTAAAATTCCCAAGAGCTTTAACCCAAAACGTTAAGCATTAGGAGAAAATAGCTAAATAGATCATCCTTATCCCAACGAGCAATTTATGAGTAGAGATCGAGATATGCGAGAGTCCGAATCAGGGTTAGCGTCCCCTGTCCCCCCCGCAGTCAAGCGCGCTGCGTCTAAACTCAACACAGTTGGGTATCTGGGGTTTTGGATTCAGATCGTCGTGGGAGCCTTTGCGGTCGTAACCTTTCTCTTTGCCAGCATGGGGTTAACTTTTGGGCAGGAGCGTACCAGTGGCATTGAAGCAGGCATCATTTCTGCTTTTATTTCCTTAGTCTTGCTAGGTGGCGGTATCTATTTTTCGATTCGTTATCAACGCATCGGCAATCAACTACAGCGCGTAGATGCCCCGAATCATCCTCGAAAGGTGGATATTCTAAAATTTATTCGTTGGGGAATTATGGTCAATTTGGCAGGAATGGGGATGGCCATTATTGGGGCTTCAGCCATTGGCGGTATTGTATTAATTAAATCCCTGAGTATTCCTCAGGGAACTTTAGCGGCTAATCCCAAGCAATTTGTTCAATCGATTGATTTATTAGCGATTCAAGCCAATACAAACACCATTGTTGCCCATTTTACGGGTTTAGTTTCTTCTCTCTGGTTATTAGACCGCCTCGATAGATAATGCAACGGACTCGATTAAATACGCTTTTAGAACGGACAGGAACAGGAGCGACTCAATTTTTCCGCAATCCCTGGCGGCGGATTTCGCTCATTTTACTGGGGATACTGTTTGGTTTTTTCGTAGGGGCGGCTGTTTCAACAACTGCTGGTCAAGATGCTCAATGGGATGTGGTGGGGGCTGCGTTGTTATTGTTATTTACTGAATTGACGAGTCGTTTTGTCTACCGTCAACGGGTTAGTCCTGAAAATCCGCGATCGCTCTTGGTCGAAGTTTTGAACTGTTTTAAGCTGGGCGTGATTTATAGTTTATTTTTAGAAGCCTTCAAACTCGGTTCATAGCCTCTAACGATCACTTGTAAAAAGATCAACTATCTGCGTATATTTACGGATATATTAGGGTTAAAATATCTTATTGCTAAGATACTATTTAAAGCCTTTTTAAAGTATAATTAAATACAATTTTAAAAGCAGTCTTCTCCTATAGTAAGGTTCTTTGTATGCCACCTCCGTAATTTACTGCTTGGAATCCTTTCTAATAATTTGATGATTACAATTGAGTTTTTAAATTTCCCTACCTCCTTGCTGTTGATTCAGTAGGTATTCCTTGTTAGTAATGAATAAGCCACCCGTATTTCCACTTAATGCTTATGTAACCTTCAATGGCATTAAAATTAGAGTTGTTAAGCGATATTTTGATATTGATACCAACAAGTATTGGTATAAGTTAAGCCTAATCCAAGAATTACAGCCTGAAGAGGTCATTAAATTGCACCAAGAATATACCCTAAACTTAACAAAATCCCACTCACAAAATGTAGTTTAATGGCGACAAATTTACTGCTACTAATTTGGGCCGCTTGATCATGATAGGTTTGCACATAATTAATTAACTGCATTGCAAACGGTAGACTCAAAAAAATTAAGCCACTAGTAAGGGGAGTTAGGTTTAATCCGATAAAAATAGCGGTTAAAACATAGAGGCTCAGGGTGGCGTAGGTTAAGACTTTGGCTCCTCTCGCTGTCCCTAAGCGCACAATCGGCGATCGCTTCCCTGCGGCTTGATCATCTTCAACTTGATGGAAATGGGAGCAAAATAAGATTAATGCGGTGCTAATCCCGATTAATACTGACGGTGCAATGACGGCATTATTAAAAGTTTGAGTTTGGGAATAATAAACCGCCGCGATCGCCAAAGGGCCGAAAGTAAAAAAGCAAATCAGTTCCCCTAATCCTTGATAACCGAGACGAAACGGCGGGCCTTGGTAACTATAACCCAGGACACAAGCTAGACCAATAATGGCTAACACCGTCGTATCTTGCTGTAACCAACTAATTAAGAAAATTCCCAATAATCCTAATCCTAAAAAGCCATTACTAATCCAATAAATTAGCGTTTTATTACCCGTTAAATTTACCACCGAATGGGCTTTATTTTTATCAATTCCCGTATCGGCATCAAATACATCATTACTTAAATTCAACCAGGCAATAATGGTGATAGCCGCCAGTAAAAAAAGCGTAAAAATTAACCCGTTTACGTGATGAGATTGGGCAAACGCAACGGCAGTTCCCACAACAATTGGGATTACCGCCACGCTATACATCGGAGGCTTAATAGCCGCAAACCATAATTGTTTTTGAGTGGGATTAAGGGAATGGGTTGTCGTCATCCGTATAAAGCCAAGAAAAGTAACAAAACAACGGTAGAAAACATCGGCATAGCGTGGTTGTCTAGAATTGACTGACGGGGATGCCGCTTTTAGATAGGATAGGTAAGGAGTCTCTGTTGATTAACCCCTTAATCGAGAGTATGGGCTTAGAGGCTGTGCCCCGACGCTTGACTACCGAGAGGAATCATAGGGTCAGGAAATCAGGATCAGTAATATTAAGACATACCATTGAATGTCTCCCCTTATTAAAAATTTATAAATAACTTTACGATGTCGGTTACTGTACCAGTCATCCCCAACCTTCCGAATCTTTTCGATAATGCATCAGAAATTTATCGTTTTTTATCGGCCTGTCAAGAAAAATTTGGTAAAGATCGTCCTCAAATTATTAGTTTTTCCCAACCCATTAATGCGGTTGATCCCCTTGCACTTTTAGCCAATCTTAATTTAGAAAATTGTGTTCATTTTTATTGGGAAAATTGCCGTAACACAGAAGCAATGATCAGTTACGGAATCACCCAATCCATTGAGATTAATCACGGCGATCGCTTTGCCCAATCTCAACAGTTTATTCAAGAATGTTTTCAAGCTTTAATTACTGTTGGTGAGCCAATTACGTCCACCTTTGCACCAAGAATTTTATCAGGTTTCAGTTTTTTTGATAAAACTCATCCCCATTCCCCTTTTCCTGCGGCTTTTTTGTTTTTACCGCAAGTTCAAATTTTAAAAAAAGACGGTCAATTTTTTTTGATTTTAAATTTTATTTTAGATAAAACTGTTAATTTAACTTTATTAACCCAACAGATTGATCAAGATCTTAAACTGATTAAAAAAGCTCAAATTAATTCTCCTGTTTGCTCTTCTTTACGCGATCGCCGAACACTCAATTTACAAATTCATCCCTTAGTAAATCTCAAAGATTCAGTCACTACGATTTTAAAACTCATTGAATCCAATCATCTGAGTAAATTAGTGATTGCCCAAGCCTTGGATATTGTAGCTTCTGAAGATTTTTCGATCCTACGTTGTTTACAGTATTTACGCCAACATTATTCTGATTGTTATGTTTTTTCTTTGAGTAATGGACGGGGGGATTGTTTTCTCGGAGCCAGCCCTGAGCGATTAATTAGTATTCAAAATCAGCAATTGATTACCGATGCCCTCGCAGGTTCCGCCCCCAGAGGTTCGACTGACCGAGAAGATACCAGACTAGGCAATCATTTATTACAAAGCGAAAAAGAACGGCGGGAACACCAAGCAGTTATTGAATTTATCATGCAACGTTTACAGGAATTAGGACTCACCCCTCAGCGATCGCCGTTAAAGTTACTAAAGTTAAGTAATATCCAACACCTCTGGACACCGATTTATGCCCAACTAAAACCCAATATCCATCCCCTGGAAATTATTGCCAGACTCCATCCGACTCCTGCGGTTGCGGGCGTTCCTGCCCAAGTGGCCTGTGCTGCTATTCAAGAATTTGAAAATTTTGACCGTTCCCTCTATGCCGCGCCCTTGGGTTGGGTGGATTATCACGACAACAGTGAATTTATCGTCGGTATTCGTTCTGCCTTAATTCGCAAAAATCAAGCGCGACTCTACGCAGGGGCAGGCATTGTGGCAGGTTCTGAGCCTGTTAAGGAATTAGCTGAAATTGAACTGAAATTACAAGCCCTTTTAAAAGCCTTAAACGATGAAGGTTAAAGCAATCAATCTGTTTTGCCCCCCTAGCCCCCCAACTTTGGGGGGAAATTGAGGATTACAATACTGAAAACTCCCGCAGTATTGGGGAATTTAGGGGGCTATTTTAAATTTATGAAAGCTTAATTAACCAATGGGATTGCGTTTCTCGATTTGCGCGATCGCGCGGCTGACGCTTTCAGGGAAAATTACGACTAATCCGCCTGCTTCCACTTGATTAAGAGCCGTATCTAACGCCTCTGTTTCATTGAGAATAATCTCATGGGGAATGTGGGGATTGGCTTGCATAACTCCTTTTAGGATCATGTCAGCGGCCGCGCCTGGTTCCCGTCCTCGTTTATCATCGTCTTCTTTGATAATCAAACGATCAAAAACTCGCGCTCCAATTTCCCCTAATTGAATTAAGTCCTCATCACGGCGATCGCCAGGCCCACCAATTACGCCTAAACGTTGCCCTTGCCAATTGGAAACAAAGGCTCCAACCGCTTCATAACCCGCAGGATTGTGGGCATAATCTACTAGGGCATGGTGATTGTTGAATTTAAAGAGATTCATCCGCCCTGGCGTTTGCTCTGCCGACAGTTGGAATGTCCGTAATCCTTGCCGAATTAACTCAATATCAACCCCATTCACAAAAGCCGCCAAAGAAGCCGCCAACGCATTGGCAATCATGAAAGGAGCCATGCCTCCCATCGTCACAGGAATATTAGTGGCCTGTTCAATGCGGAGTGTCCACTTCCCTTCCAAAATCGACAAATAACCATCTTCATAAATAGCCGCTAATCCCTCTCGCCGCATTTGATTCTGAATAATCGGGTTATCGGGATTCATGGAAAAATAGGCAACTTTCGCTTTTACCTTATCCGCCATTGCAGCGACTAGGGGATCATCGGCATTGAGGACAGCATAGCCTTGGGGATCAGCAATCTCAGCTACGACGGATTTAACCTGGGCCATTTGGTCAATGTTATTGATATCTCCTAAGCCCAAGTGATCAGCTGCAACGTTTAAGACAACCCCGACATCACAGTTATCAAAGGCAATCCCAGAGCGTAAAATCCCGCCCCGTGCAGTTTCGAGGACAGCCACTTCCACCGTAGGATCTTTGAGAATAACCCCCGCACTGTAGGGCCCTGTATTATCGCCTTTTTCCACTAAAAATTCATTGATATAAATCGCATCGGTGGTTGTATAGCCCACAGTCTTGCCTGTCTGCCGATAAATGTGGGCTAAAAGGCGCGTTGTCGTTGTTTTTCCATTGGTTCCTGTTACCGCCAAAATGGGGATGCGAGAAGGTGTTCCTGGGGGGAACAGCATATCCAAAACAGGAGCCGCCACATTACGGGGTAAACCACGACTCGGCGCAACGTGCATCCGAAAACCAGGGGCTGCGTTCACTTCTACAATTACGCCATCCACTTCTCGTAAGGGTTTGGTGATATCGAGAGTGACAACATCAATCCCTGCAATATCTAAGCCGATAATTTTAGCGACCCGTTCCATTAACCACACATTTTCGGGATGGATATCATCAGTACGATCAACAGCAATGCCCCCTGTACTGAGGTTAGCAGTTGCCCGTAGATAGGCAATTTTTCCTTCTTCTAGAACGCTATCGAGTTTATAGCCTTGACGACTGAGGACATCGAGGGCCGTTTTATCAATGGTAATTTTGGTTAAAACGTTATCGTGACCATCGCCGCGATTGGGGTCTTCGTTGGTAATTTGAATCAGCTCTTCAACGGTATGCTGACCATCTCCGATGACATGGGCGGGAATACGTTCAGCAACGGCGACTAATTTCCCATTAATCACTAAAATGCGGTGATCGCTGCCTCGATAGTAGCGTTCCACGATAATGGAGCGACTTTTTGATTCTCGGTTAGCCAGATCGTAGGCTTCAACCGCGTGATCCCAATCGTTAATATCAATGGTGATTCCCCGACCATGATTTCCATCGAGGGGTTTAATAACAATAGGATAACCGCCAACATCCGCGATCGCGTCTTGGAGTTCATCAAAATAGCGAATGGTTGTCCCTCTGGGAACGGGAATTCCCGAATCTCGCAAAATGGTTTTCGTGCCTTCTTTGTCGCACGCTAATTCAACGCCTAAAATGCCTGAATGGGAACTGAGGGTAGCTTGAATGCGTTGCTGATGAACCCCATAACCCAATTGCACCATTGAGCGGGCATTCAGTAACATCCAGGGAATTTTGCGGGCATCGGCTTCAGTAACAATGGTTTCAGTGCTGGGGCCCAGGGCGGAACTGGCATAAAGATCTTTAAGGTCTAGTAAATCCCGTTCTAATTCTTCTTTGGGATAGGTTCCCGTATCCACAATGGATTGACATAATCGGACAGCGGCCCGTCCTGCGTAGCGTCCTGCTTGTTCTTCAACGTATTCATAGACCACGTTATAAACGCCAGGCGTAGCGGTTTCACGGGTACGGCCAAAGCCTGCGGTCATTCCTACTAATTCTTGGAGTTCTAGGGCAACGTGCTCGATAATATGCCCCATATAGGTTCCTTCCTGAACCCGTTCTAGAAAACCGCCTCGATGCCCTGGGGAACAAAAGTGTTCAACTAAGCTGGGCAATACATCGACTAAGCCTTGATAAAAGCCAGGGATCTCATTGGATGGCTTCTCTGCTAAATCTTCTAGATCAAGACGCATGACAATCAATTTTTTACGTCGAATGCTCCAATAATTGGGGCCGCGTAGTGTGAGGGTTTTCAGAATTTTCATGATTGCTGTTGTTAATTCAGATCCGCATTGAGAAGCACATTAAGGCACTCGTAATTGTCTAGCGTCCTGGAGACACTAAACTGTTCACTGTGAACAAATTTCTTTTTCTTGAGAATTTTAAGCAAGTTTGCCGTTACTCTTGGCGATCGCCTTATGTTGACGAAGATTATAGCTATCCCCGTGGGAAAGAATGTGAAGACGCAGATTATGTAAACTCAAAGGCGCATTGGGCGCAACATCGAGGGCGTTAGTATAGGTCAACTCCCGCGCATCTACGATAGTTACCGTTCCCTGTCCGATCACCTGAATCATGCCGTCCTGTTCAAAGAGAGCACAGGTATCTTCATCAATGCCGATGGCTAACCGTTCCGTATGACCTGCGAAAGCACTCAATAAACGAGCCATGCGATTACGATTGTGGAAATGCTGATCCACAATGATTTCTGGAAAAATGCCTAACCCCATCGCCATATCAACGAGAGCACGATTGGGCCATTCCCCACTACTGCCCCCCGCGATCATGTGATGGCCCATGACTGCTGCCCCTGCACTGGTTCCTGCGAGGCTAATTTCTCCTTTTTTCACCCGTTCTCGAATACGATTCATTAACGGGGTATCGGCTAGTAGTCCACACAGTCTCAGTTGATCGCCCCCTGTGAGAAAAACGCCAGTACATTCTTCCACAATGGCTTGATAGTCAGGATCATCGCCTTGATCGCGATCGCGGATGTCCAAAACGCTGATGGACTGCGCTCCCATATCTTCAAAAATGGTTTGATATCGCTGCCCAATGAGGACAGGTTCCCGTGATGCGGAAGGAATAATGGCAATATTAGCTTTATTACCGCCAGAGCGTGTCCAAAAGGTATGCAGAATTTCGCGGCCATGAACTTTATCTTCAGCACCGCCAATAATCAAAACAGCCGTTTTGGTGGATGAAGGCATGGGATTCTCAGGAGATTGGGTCTCGGCTTGCAACATCATAGGATCGGGGATGAGACGAATATAGAAGAAATGCTAGGGATTAAATCAAGCAATACTAACAACCTGAACAGGTGAGCATAAAAAATACCTGCTAATACGCAGATAACTGATAACTCATAGACCTTACTACGATTGGTTTATTATTGCATGATACCCTTGAGCTAAGATCAATATGACATTTCTTGCAAAGAGAAACTGTCTAGAATCTATCATTTTCAGGGTCTTAAATCGCACTACGAAAAAACAAAAATACCATTGCAACCCTTAATTCGTCAATAATTTCCTGTGCAGATCGACATTATTACGCTCTTTCCTGACTTCTTTTCCTCTCCCCTCCAATCGGGCTTACTGGGAAAGGCTTTGGCTAAGGCGATCGCGTCCGTCAATTTAGTTAACCCTAGAGACTTCACGACCGATAAACATCATCGCGTGGATGATATTCCCTATGGTGGTGGGGTGGGCATGGTCTTAAAACCTGAGCCAATTTTTGCCGCCGTCGAATCTTTAACCCTCTTACCCAAACGAGAAATTATTTTACTCACGCCCCAAGGGGAACCCCTGAATCAACCCCTATTGCAAGAGTTAGCTACCTACGATCAGTTAGTGCTAGTTTGTGGTCACTATGAAGGCGTTGATGAACGGGTAAGCCACTTGATTACGCGGGAGGTATCTTTAGGGGATTTTGTCTTAACCTGTGGTGAAATTCCTGCTTTAGCCTTAGTTAACGGGGTAGTGCGATTATTGCCTGGAACAGTGGGGAAAGAAGAATCATTAAAATTAGAAAGCTTTGAAACCGAATTACTGGATTATCCCCATTACACCCGTCCTCCTGTGTTTCGGAATTGGGAAGTTCCCCCTGTTTTACGTTCTGGTAATCATCAGGCGATCGCGCAATGGCGAGAAGACCAACAAAAAGAAAGAACACAAAAACGACGACCCGATTTATGGGAAAAATGGTTAGATTCTCAGAAGGATTAATGAATGAGTAATTTCGCAGGTTAATCATTCTAAAACACAAAACGTTCGCGTGTATTTATCCTCCTTCCTTGCTACGTGCACTTATGCCATTCATCACAGACTTTAACAAATCATACTCATTATCAAATAACAGCAAAAAGTGAAAAAAAGATGAGATAAAAATGAGTTCAAAAATAGAGAAAATCCAGTTTTTATTTGTAAAAAATGGAAATTTATGGTAATTTAAATATCGTATTGAAGGGGAGTAGCTACTGGTAATTAAAAAGCCAGTTTCCTGAGTCAACATACTGGCACGATGCCTGGTTCAGGTAATCAGTTTTTCATCTGAAAGCGAGACCTTCACTTTAGTTCCATCTATGTCATTTTGAGATGGGCTTTAGTGGAGTGTTTCTATCATCCCTCAAGCTCACCTCAGAAGCATCTACACCACCATCTGAAGGAGTTTGAGCAAATGTTTTTAACGGCTTTTACGGCTGCTTTGTTATTAATTACGGTTTCCGAATTAGGAGATAAAACCTTTTTTATTGCCGTTATTTTATCTATGCGTTACCCCCGACGCTGGGTATTTATCGGAGTAGTAGCCGCTTTAGCTGCAATGACATTACTCTCGGTTTTAATGGGGCAAGTTTTTTCCTTTTTACCTAAAATTTATGTATTCTACGGTGAGATTGGATTATTTTTAATTTTTGGAACCAAGTTATTAATTGATGCGTGGAAAATGTCGGATCAGATAGACTCTGATGTAATGGATGAAGCAAAAGAAGCTATTGAAAGTAGTGAAAAAAATCTCCAACGGCATCCTAATCAATGGGGCATTGTTCTTGAAAGTTTTATCCTGACCTTTATCGCGGAATGGGGCGATCGCACCCAAATTGCAACGATAGCTTTAGCCGCTTCTAATAACGTCATTGGTGTTACCACAGGTGCGATTTTAGGCCATACGATTTGTGCGTTGATTGCAGTAATCGGCGGAAAAATGATTGCAGGACGCATTTCTGAGCGACAAATTACCGTAATTGGCGGGCTATTATTTTATGTCTTTGCTGTGGTTGCCTTTATTGAAGGGCCTTAAAAGTTGCTTGGGTTGGAGTCTAGGAAAGTTGATAAATCGGGCCCCAAGGGAATAATTCCACCTGGATTGAGGGGAAATAAATTACCATAATAATCTCGTTTAACTTGCTCTAAATCGCAGGTTTCTGCCACTCCAGGTAACTGATATAAATTCCGCAAATAGTTTCCTAAATGGGCATAATCTTGAATCCGTCGCAGGTTACATTTAAATAAACTGTAATACACCGTATCAAAACGAAAGAGGGTGGTAAATAATCGCACATCGGCTAAGGTAATTTGATCGCCACAAAGATAGCGATCGCGGGCTAAAATCTGATCAATTTCATCGAAAGTTGTAAACACTTCTCGACAGGCTTGTTCATAGGCTGTTTGAGTTTGGGCAAAGCCACAGCGATAAACTCCATTATTAACTGTGTGATAAATTTTCTCGTTCCAGTGATCAATTTTTTCTTTTAATGAAAGGGGATAAAGATCCAAATCGGGACGGGTTGCCCATTCATTAAATTGAGCATTTAACATAACGATGATTTCGGCACTTTCGTTATTAACGATCGCTTGATTTTGCTCATCCCACAACACGGGAACCGTGGAACGCCCCTGATAACCTAATTTTGCTAATTGATACAACTCAGGCAACGTCTGACAGCCTTTTTCGGGTTCTGGAAAGACCCAAATTCCTGCATCCCCAGAAGGAACCACCACCGAAACCGCGATCGCAGATTCTAAACCTTTTAAAGCCCTAACCACTAACGTCCGATGGGCCCAGGGACATCCCATCCCTACATACAATCGATAACGTCCCGATGCGGGTTGATAGGGATTATCCGCGTCTGTGTTAATAAAATTTCTAAATTCACTTTGGGGTCGGATGTATTCGCCTTGAGGATTACGAGGGGCTAAACGTTTCATCATTTGATGCCAAACCGTTGTCCATCCCCACTTACCGAAGCGAATAACAAACTGAGCAGGAAGTGATTTATTTTTTGGCTTTTTTTGGGTATCCATAAATACTTTTTTGTAAAATTGATGACTGCAATCTTGTTAAGTCTATTTTTAAGGGTTTTCTTCAACGTTCAGGTCAAGCTTCTTTTCTGTTTTTAATCAGAATTTAACCTGATGATTTGTAAATTTTTCGTTTAAAATTGCTCTTAATAACATAACTTTTTTAAAAGCCGTGAGTTTATCAAGCCAAATTAATCATCCTGAACGAACGTATTTTGAGCGATCGCTGAAACGTCTAGAACAAGACATCTTGCGGATGGGAGCCTTAGTAGAAGAATCCTTTCGATTTAGCCATCAAGCTTTGTTTGAACGCAATCTAGAATTCGCCAAAAAAATTCCCGCCCTAGAGCAGCAAATTGATCAATACTACCGCCAGATTGAACAGGAATGTTCGACCTTTTTAACCCTCCAGGCTCCCGTTGCTCAGGATTTGCGCTTACTTAGTGCTTTTATGCAATTGGTTAGGGATTTAGAAAGAATTGGCGATTATGCTCAAGATTTATCCGAAATTGCCATTAAATTATTTAGCTATCCTCCCCATGACTGTATGGCTGAAATTGCGGCCATGTCTCGCCATGCTCAGTTAATGTTAGCGACCAGTTTAGTTGCGTTGACGGAATTAGACCGCGATGCGGGGCCAAAGGTCAAATTATTAGATGACACCATTGATGAGGCCTATGAGCGTTTGTATCAAATTCTCGCTTTTCAACGGGATATTAAGGGAGTGGTCGAACCGATCCTGTTATTAGCTCTGGTAATTCGTCATATCGAGCGTATGGCCGATCACGCAACCAATATTGCCCAACGGGTTTCCTATATCGTCACGGGGCAACGCCATTAATCCCGATTCTTTTTTGTCATCGTTCCGATCCGCTTTTGAATTAATGCTTTTCCGCTTTTGTCATTTTGGGTATAGGATGCTTCCAGGTAAGTCATTTACCCCAACCATCTAGTAGCAATTCTATGACCAAACCCCGATCTGCGGCATCAACGGTTACTTTTATTGACCACTATTGTCACGCTTATCGACATATTTTTGAAGATGTCCGCCTGTTTGAATACTTTAAGGGACTGCACTTGGGGTTACTTGCTTATCCAGGCGATAAAACATTATCAAATTTATGTGCATATTTGGGGCTAAAAAATAGTCAAGGATTGCATCATTTTTTACGGGATTCGGCTTGGGATGTGGCGTTACTGAGAAAAACTCGCCTCTGGTTAACGAAACTTTGGATCGGCGATCGCACAGTTAGCCTGATCATTAATGAAGTGGGCATTCCCAAAAAAGGCAACAGTACGGATTATGTCACCCGTCAATATTTGAACAATTTACGCAAAACCGAGAATGGTCTTGTCACGATTCAAGTCTATGCCGTTGTTCAAGACGTGACCTATGCCTTGGGCTTTGACGTGTTTAAACCTCTCTCTCGTTTAAAAGACCGCGATCGCTATCAAAGTAAATGTCAACTAGCCCATCAAATATTAACAAATTTACGAGAATTAGGCATACGCATTAAGCTAGTATTAGCCGATGATCTTTCTGATGAAAAAAACAAATTTCAAAATAATTTAGATTTTTTTAATCTAACTTACTTTCTCGCTAAGCGATCGCCGCAACAAATTGACTCAATCACCCAGTTAGCTAAACACAAAGAAAAATGGCAATTGTATGAACAAAAGCTTTCTCGATGTTCTGCTGAAATAAGATATATTCGCCAGATTGATCTTTCTTCTCTAGTATCGACTTTAGAAAACTCATTCTATCAAATTAGTAAACAAGATATTGATACACTAAATTTGGATAAAAGTTGGTATATAGAAACAAATCAACCCCAAAACATCATTGTAACTTTATCCCAGTTAAGTGAAGCCCAAAATTGGTTGGATTATGGGATATACAGAATTCTTTCTGAACTCGGTTGGGCAGATTTTCGTCTTACAGATTATGCCAGTATTGAAAAATGGTGGGAAATCATTCTCAGCGTTCATTTGTTAATAAGTATTCAAGCAAATTATCACGCTATGGAAACTACTATTTAAATTTAAAATTTGTATTTTTTATTTCAATCTATATTTGAAATAGAAATTTAGCTTTCAATATCGATACTCAAGCAATTTTCATAATCATTGTCGTGCTTTAAAATCCTTTGTAAAAAATCCAAAGACTTTAAAATCCCTAAATGACATAAAACTCAAGTGCAGAGTATCATCGATCATCTTGAAATTAGACAGATTACAGCTATAATGCTTTATAGGTCTATTTACTGCTCTATCTTAATCAGGATAGTATAATAGTATCTATGTTTCTAAACAGTCTAATTGAGTAAGGCATAATCCTTAAGATTGTCATTTGAAATCCTAAGGGCTTTGCGAATTAATTGTGGTTTTTAGGTGTGAGGACTAGTCAAAATGAAAAAAAGTTTATGGCAGCTTGTCAAAGCAATGCCGGCAGTACTTGGAGCCTCCTGTTTGGTAGCTCAAGGCGCGATCGCTGCCCCTGATACAACTCCCGAAAATAACGTAAATCTACCCACCGCAACCAGCACCTCTGAGCAAGCAACGGATGCAATGGTAGCAATGCCCCAACTGGCGACCCAAGCCGATGGACTCGATTTAGTCCGTCGCCGCCAGCAATTAAAACGCTTCAATGATTCCACCAATAGCAGTGGAATGTCTCAAGTTACCAGTGTTTCTGAGTTAAGAGACGTTCAACCCACCGAATGGGCCTACGAAGCACTTAAAAGTTTAGTCGAACGCTACGGTTGTATTGTTGGTTATCCTGATCGCACCTTCCGAGGAAATCGGGCTTTATCCCGTTGGGAATTCGCAGCCGGTTTAAACGCTTGTATGAACGTGATGGAACGTTTATTGCAAGAGAATGTTGCTGTTCTTCGTGAAGACATTGATAAACTCAAAGCCTTAGCGCAACAATTTGAACAGGAATTAGCGGCTTTGGGTACACGAGTTGATAACCTAGAATCCCGCATTTCTTACTTAGAAGATCATCAATTCTCAACCACAACCAAGTTAAATGCTAATGCAGTTTTTGCATTAACTAATCAATGGGGAGAAGATAAAGCGTTAGACCGTCGTCAACAAGATGCTTTTAACACCAACCAGCGTTTAAGTCCCTCTCAATCTTCTCTGGTAAGAGGCCCTGCTCGTGCTAAGGTTCCTGTTGAAGAAAATACAACCTTAAGTAGTCGGGTTCGTTTAAACTTTGATACCAGCTTTACAGGCAAAGATTTGCTAAGAACGCGTCTTGAAGCAGGAAATGTGCCTAACTTAGCAGGTCCGACAGGAACCAATAATGCTCGTTTAGGCTTTGATGGTTCTTTTACTGGCAATGGTATTACTTCTGACCGTCCGTTTAATCAGGTTTACATTAACAAGTTATTTTATCGGACACCCATTGGCAGCAGTGCAACCGCATGGGTTGGTGCAGTAGGTTTAGATCAAGATGATGTTTTCAACACCTACAATCCCTATTTAGCGAGTAGCGAGACCGGTTCACTTTCCCGCTTTGGACGGTTTAACCCGCTCCTCTATCGTGGGCCTCAAGGTGCTGGTGCAGCATTCAAATTCAATTTCTCCAAAGATCTTTCCTCTACTATCGCATACTTAGCCAACTCAGACAGAGTAGGTAATCCGACTTATGGAAGTGGACTATTCAATGGGGAATTTACCACTGGCGCACAGTTAGATTGGAACATTGCCAATAATTTGGGAATTGGGTTAGCTTACCGTCATTCCTATTTCCGTGGTGATTCTGACTTTGATTACACTACTGGTCAAACCGTTAATATTACCAGTGGAACAGGCAGTCGAGTTGCCAGCGATCCTTTCTTTGGTGCTCCTACCGTTCGGGATAGTTACGGTCTCTCCGGAAATTGGAAAGTTACCGATAATATCAACATTTCTGCAACTGGAGCTTATGCCTTTGCTTGGGCAACCGGACGAGACAGAACTGGCTTTGCACGAAACGGTGATGGCGCAGATCTCTGGACATGGAATGCTTCTCTTTCTGTTCTCGATTTAGGTAAAGAAGGAGCCGTTTTATCGGTCAGTGGTGGCTTATTGCCTCAAGCGGTTCAAGTTAGTAACCGTCCTGGGGATCCCATTAATAACGACCGAGACGCATCTTATTTAATTGAGACCCAATACAAATTCCCTGTTAACAAAAATCTAGTGTTAACTCCTGGGTTCTATGTGGTTCTCAATCCTGAAGGTAATGGTAATAACTCAGCCATTTGGGTTGGTGTATTACGGACAACCTTCCTTTTCTAAATTCCTTTAAGTTTATAAATTACTCGTCAAGGTTCTCCAAACTTTGGCGAGTTTTTTAATGGGGTTAAAATTCAGGAAAATAAAAAAGGTGAGTTGGCCCACCTTGCTTAAATTATTTGAGTGAAATGTCAGCTAAAAATTTACGGCTGCATCCATTCGGTATGAAAAAATTCGCCACGGGGTTTATCAACCCGTTCGTAGGTATGTGCACCAAAATAATCCCGTTGAGCTTGGGTTAGGTTTTGGGGAAGATTGGCTCGACGGTAACTATCAAAGTAGTCTAACGAGGCACTAAAAGCAGGCACGGGAATGCCTAATTCATTAGCTAGGATCAGTACTTCTCTCCAAGCGGATTGGCGATCCAGAATACTTTGCTTAAATTCAGGTGCTAACAACAGATTGGGTAAGGCAGGGTTATCATTAAAAGCCTTTTTGATCTTGTCGAGGAAACCTGCTCGAATAATACAGCCCCCTTTCCAAATGCGGGATACTTCAGGCAAGTTGATATTATAGTTAAACTCCTGAGATGCTTTAGCAATCAGCGCCATCCCTTGAGCATAGGAGCACATTTTAGAACAATACAGCGCATCCCTAACTTTTGGGATAAAGGCTTCCACATCGCCTGTATAAGTACCCGTTGGCCCTGTTAACGCCTGGGATGCAGCGACCCGTTCTTCCTTATAGGCAGACATAACCCGTGCATTGACGGCTGCATACATCGTCGGAATGGGAACCCCTAATTCCAAGGAACTTACGATTGTCCAACGTCCCGTTCCTTTTTGTCCTGCCGAATCCAAAATCAAATCAATTAAATGTTTCTGGGTTTCGGGGTCAACGTAACTAAAGATATCGGCGGTAATTTCAATTAAGAAAGAGTTGAGTTCTTCCGTTGTATTCCATTCGGAAAAGACTGAGTGGAGTTTTTCATTGCTCAACCCTAAGCCATTTTTGAGGACATCATAGGCTTCGGCAATCAGTTGCATATCGCCGTATTCAATGCCGTTATGTACCATTTTGACGTAGTGACCCGCACCCCCAGGCCCAACAAAGGTAACGCAGGGGCCATCATCCACTTGGGCTGCGATTTTGGTCAAGATCGGTTCAAGTTCATGATAGGCGGCTGGGGTTCCGCCTGGCATTAGGCTAGGGCCTTTGAGCGCACCTTCTTCTCCACCACTGACTCCCATTCCCACAAAGCCTAATCCTGTCGATTCCAGGTCTTTAGTACGGCGTTCTGTGTCTTCATAGAGGGAGTTACCGCCATCAATAATCATGTCGCCTTCTTCTAGCAAGGGTTTTAATTGCTCAATGACGGCATCCACAGGACGACCCGCTTTAACCATGACGAGAATTTTGCGGGGACGTTCTAGGGTTTGTACAAATTCTTCGAGGCTATAGGCCGCTTTGACATCTTTGCCGACGGCACGAGTGGCCATAAATTCTTCTGTTTTGGTAGCGGTGCGGTTATAAACAGCAATGGGAAAACCCCGACTTTCCACATTCAGGGCTAGGTTTTCTCCCATAACGGCTAATCCAATAACACCAAAGGTTCGTTTTGTCATAAATGCTAATTTGGCTGATTGGCAAGGTTATTTCACTTTTTAGGGTAACTTGCTTTTTTAGGTTACCCGCCTTTCTCTTCTGGAATTCTTAATAAATGGGTGGATTTAATGAAGTTGTTGCAAATGTTAATCGCTTTAAGGCATCCATTCTAGATATACCCCAACTCGGTTATCTTTTTGGGCGCGAGAATTTTGTTGCTGTAAATCGGTTGCAAGTCGCAGGTTATGGGTTACAGCATAGCCTACGGATAGATTTAAAATCCCGACTTCATTATCGCTGCCTGGTGAAATAAAACTGCCTGTAAAACTAACATCGGCGGCTCCCGATCTCGACAAAGGCAAGACAATTTTTCCACCGACATTGACCCCCTGAGTATGGTAATCCTGGGTTTGAATGTAGCGATAGCCCACTAATGGGGCAATATTGACGTAACTTCCTAACGGTAATAAGTAATAAGTTAAATTGGCTCCGACGGATTGGCGATCGCGAAAAGAGGTTTCATAGCTACCATTGAAAGTTAAGGGTGACTGACCAATAAAAAGATCCTCAATACCGATACCAAGGCCGCCTTGATTACTGGTACTGGGAAACTGATTGTAACCCAAACGGATACGAGTGCGAAAACTGGGATCATGCTTAATATCTTCGATTAAATCGGGGATTTCCTGTTGCCAGCGTTGTAAGGTGGGGCTACTTTCGATGATTTCAGGTGGGAGGTCAAGCTTATCTTCAGAATTTTGGGTTTGATCGGACGCGATCGCGGGATCAATCGTTTCAGCGTTGGCACGAAGCGGAGAAATTAATCTCAAGATTCCCGAAAAACAGAGCGTTATCGTAAAAATAGAAAAAAAAGAAAAAGATTTTAAAAAATGAATTGCCATTGAAACCAAAAAATCAGGTATGATAAACAGGCTTATATTGTAAAATTAGGGACAAATTATCCTGAAAATTGTTAAATTTAATGTTTAATCATTTTTGATAATTATAAAATTTTTAACATAAAAACCGCCATAAAATAGCGTTGTTCTCTTTTATGATACCTATTTTTAAAAATGCGACCGATTGGGAACAGGCAGAACGATTAATGCAGCCTTCCTTAATCCGCGTTATTGATAATCTTCGTAAACAATTAGAAGAATCCGTTTGGAAAGGAACCTATCAAGACATTGAAACTCCCTATCCTGGCCATCTATTACAGTTAATTTATCAAGATCATCAATACGCGATCGCGGTATGGGATCTTTGCTTTCAAGTATGTTTTTTAGATTATCAAGCTCCCATTAGTGAGAATGGAGACATTCACGCTGAGAATCAGGAACAAAAAGAAGTCACAATTGATACTAGCTTATTTGGAGAAAATGGCGAAATCGACTGGCAAAAGTTAGAAAGTAAAACTCAAACGATTATTCAAACGCTTTTTCAAAATTTACCCGATGTTTCATAATCGCTAAAATGACTTTGTAAATCCATGAGGAATCAAAAATGGCATCTACCGTGATCGCTGATGAATTAACAATATTAGAAAAATTTGAAGAAGGATTATTCTTTTACCCCTATGTATCAGGTGGAATTTTACAGCTAAAAGGCAATGATCGGGTTCGTTTTTTGCATAATCAAACCACCAATAACATTAATGCTTTAAAAGTTGGTCAAAATTGCCAGACAGTATTTGTCAATTCTACAGGTAGAACCCTCGATTTAGTCACAGCCTATTTATTAGAAGATGCCATTTGGATAACCGTTTCTGCGAATCGTCGTCAGTTTTTATTTAACTGGATGGATCGCTTTATTTTCCCGATGGATAAAGTAGAAATTAGCGACCTGTCTGAGCAATATATAAAAATTAGTGTATTGGGCAAAGCCAGTGATTATTTGAGCAATTTAGGCGTAAACCTACTCGAAGCCAATCAACACACTGAAGTTTTAATTAACAATATTTCCTGTTATTTAGCGGCAGGCAATGACTTGGGTTTACCTGGCTATACTTTAATTATTCCGAGTGAGCATCTGACGACGATTCAAACTCAGTTATTAGACAATGGTGCATTAGCTCTCAGCGATCGCCTATGGGAGCATTTCCGCATTACTCAAGGCAGACCCGTACCTGAGCAGGAATTAACCGAAGATTATAACCCCTTAGAAGCTGGCCTGTGGGATACGATTTCCTTTGACAAAGGCTGTTACATTGGGCAAGAAACCATTGCTCGGCTAAATACCTATAAAGGCGTAAAACAACGGCTCTGGGGCATTCGCTTAAATCAAGCGGCTGAAGTTGGTACTTCCATTATGATTGACGGCGAAAAAGTCGGTATTTTAACCAGTTTTACCGATCTAGAAGCTCCTTTCGGTTTAGGCTATATCCGCACCAAAGCAGGAGGAGAGGGCTTAACGGTACAAGTGGGAGAAGCAACAGGTGAAACGGTATCTGTTCCTTTGTTATGCCATGAATATTACGAACCCAGTAAAGTTTAAGTAGAGTTATTAATTATTAAATCAGTCAATACTATTTATTTGTTAGAGGGCCAAAGATTTTGCCACCAGGGAGTAGTTTCTGATTGTAAAAAATTAATGCGTTTACGAATATCTTCAATTTTCCATCCCGTTAATTGTGCCAACGTTTGAGCTTCTTTTTCCTGACGTTGTTTAACCATTTGTTTATAGCTTTGGGCGGCTGAGCAATTCATTTCTCCGCGATAGGGATGACGCATGACATAACGCCCCTGGAAAGTATTTTGATTAGCCGTATTTTGAAATTGTAAATCTTCAGGAAATTTATTGCGATTATAACGAATATGTAAGCGACTAATAAAAACATTAGAATCATAGGGATTCTTTGTCCAAAATACACCTGCTTTTTTGAGTTCTTCAGAGTTAAGCGGTTCAGCCGAGCAGGGATCACAATTAGCCATATTCCAAGCATATTCTAAAAAAGCAACATTTTTACCCGATCGCTGATAGGCATTTTTAAACATGGCTTTATAAAAACCGTTGAATTCTTGTTGCACAAATTCGGGTAAATCGATGTCACTCGGTACTTTTACGGTGCGGTAATTGGTTAGTTCCGTTGCTCCTTGAGGAGATAATAAATAAACAATTAGATCCTGATCTCCTTTAGCATTTAACATTCCTAAACGTATCGGCAGCATGAATTTGGGAGATTCATAAGCCATCATTAAAGGGCGTAGAGATTGAAACCCATTTTTGGCATATTCTTTTAAATTAACTTTAGCAACAAAAAATTTTAGTCCTTGTTTGATATAGGGATGTAAAACCGCGCTGGCTCCTGCGGGAATTTTATAATTATTTTGAATTAACCAAGTTTCTAAACCATTGGATTCTTTCGCACTGAGAATTAAAATATCGTATTCTCCCACTGAGAATTTTTCTTCAATCGTAACGCCTAAATTATCAGCTTTCCGAGACATGGCATTACCACGAGTTCCCCCAGCAGTTGGTGCAGGCATGGCTTCCATTGATTGTGGATAACGGGGTTCGCAGGGGTTTTGATCGAAATATTCCACTAAACGGGGCGCGCTAAAGGCATCTAATCGTTCAATAATTTTGCGATCGCCGACATGAACTTGTTCTTTCTTTAATACAACGGGAACAGGAACAACTAGGGCAAAATCTTTGGCCTCTCCTTGATAATCATTGGCCATCGTTAGAACTGTACGCTGTTGATCTCTCGCGATAATCACCTGAGAGGCTTGGTTATAAAGGCTAGTATCAGCTTTAGCAACATAGAATCCACAAAAGGCCCATGCAGGTTGGATCAGGGAAACTAGGCTTAGGGTGGTTAATACCAGTATTTTTAATGCATTATTAACCCGACTAAACGCGATCGCGACTTTTTCTAGTAATAAATTTAAAAGCTGTATCATAAACTTATTGCTCAAACGTATTTTTTACTAAACAATCATTTAATTACTAATAAATTAGCTTGATAGTTGGGTTAATTTCTGCCAAGTAAATCGAGGAGCAAACCATTGGGAATCTAATAAAATAGTTAATGGTGATAATGCAAATAAAGCCCAAAACATAGCAGTGGGTAAATAAAGTGTATATTGCAAAATAAAGGTTACAACCGCAATACAGAAAGCCCAAATAATACGACTGATAGTTGCATTAGGAATTGAGCGCGGATCAGTTAACATAAACAGAGCAAAAACAAATAAACTGCCACTACTGAGGTGATGGAATAACACATCACTGTCCCACCCTAACCAAACATTCCGAATCGCAACTAAGCTGCTATAAACCGCTAGAAAAACAACTGAGGTGTCCCAACGCCCCACTTTTTTAAGGACTAATCCACCAGCCGATAAAAATAATAATAAATACCACCAATCCGTTCCCCATTGTCCTGGAGAGACCCACGCATCTTTGGTTAACATTAAAGCCGCAATAATGCCAAAATTAGCTGGATTAAAAAAGTGTTTACCGCTAACTCGAAAAGCAAATTTACTCGCGATCGCCAACCCCGCCGCTAAGACCACCGTTTCTAAATGATTAGCCCGCAAGAGTAAACAAAGTCCCAACCCAGTAATTAAAGAACTTTTGAGAGAAACCCAATTAAAACTTGGAAAATTTTCTCCGATTGCCAAATTCAACGCTTGCGACTGTTCCCAAAAACGGCTGAAGGTAATTAATAAAACTTGAATCAGTAAACAGGTTGTGAGGATAGCCGCCATTAAGAGGGGGTTAACTGTCCAATCTCGACTCAAAATTCCTAACGTAAGAAAGCTACATAAAAAGAGAATCTGATAATCTCGTGCATCTTGAAAGGCCATACTTTCTTCCTCATTGCCATTAGGATGCTATCTAGATTAACTCACCAGAATTCTCTTGATAAGGCTAGTTTATGAAAATTAAAGGTTTAGTAACGGTAACGGGCAGGATACCCATCCCACCCAAATTGTTATTTACCGCCGTAGAAAAAAGCAATTTCTTTTTCCTTTAAGGGAGCAAATCCTGCATCAACTAATTTTTGATTGAGTTCATCCTGAGGAATATGTTTCGCGCCAATACGGACAATCCGTGATCGCATGGTATTACTCACCCCGCTCCGTTGCCTGCCTGCTTCTAAGCCCATAACAGTGTGATACAGTTCCAGTTTTTCGGTTGGAATTGGGGAACCATCAAAATCGATCCCTGACGCGATCGCGACATCGACAGCATCCGCACCCGTTGTTTTTTCTAAATTACTATCAGCCATTGAATTTAAAGTTTTATAAAGTATCGGCAATCATTCTATCGTTTTTTGTCATCCCCAAAGCTTAATGGGTTGCCTTAATGTCTTGGTCAAGCAAAAGGTTAGGATAAAAAGCGTGGTTGTTTACAACTGAATCCCTCCTAAGTTTTTTGAAATAAATTCATTCCTTGTCTAGGGGTTATTGGATTGATCGATACTTCCGATTACACAATTTGAATCGTTCGCGATCGCATTCCCCAAAAGATTAAATCGGGATCATAGCTGAGAGAAAAAAGGTGCGGTGGATCAATTTCACGTAGATAGTTAAATAGAATTTGTCCATCACCTCCCGTTAAAATGATTGGGCTTTGTGGAAATTGGCTTAACCAATCATTGATAAAGCTGGAAAGCCCTGCTAATAAAGAATAAAGAATACCACTGGCGATCGCGTCAGATGTATTGCTTGCCCAACGTGGGGGTAAGGTTTGGGGTAAATCTAAACTAGGTAAAGCAGCCGTTTGAGTCCCTAACGTCCGAAATTGCAAACCCAAGCCAGGTAAAATAGCTCCTCCGACTAGAGCGCGATCGCCGTTAACACCAGTAAAAGTCAAAGCTGTCCCCCCATCAATCACTAAACAGGGAAAACCATAGATTTCGCCAGCACCCAATACCGCCAAAGCGCGATCAATGCCCAAGGTGGGATAAAGATTATTTAGGGAAATATCGGCTAACTGAATGATATGGAGCTTAGGATAATTTTGAAAAAACTCGGTTTGAGCAGGCACGACGGAGGCCAGATAGAGAGGAAGATGGGGCGGCAAGTTTGGGGGAGTCAAAGCCTTGGGCTGGGTAAGAAAATGCGTTGTTTGCCAAGTTCTGATTAACTGCTCTTTTTCAAAATAGGCCCAGTGATGATGGGAATTACCAATCATTAAAGCGAGCCATTGCGGTGGATTTTCCATAAATATTCGGTTATCTTCCCTGCTTTCTGGTTAACAGAACCTCAGCGATCGCGTTAGGGTAAGAGGAATAAGTGTATTAAAAGCGATCAACCTTATGACTAACAGTACAGCCGTAAACAATCCCTTACTAATCGGGAAAGGACTTCCGCCTTTTGATCAAATTCAAGCCGAACACGTTGGCCCTGCCATGACACAATTGTTATCGGAATTAGAGGCAGCGTTAACGGACTTAGAAAATCAGGTGGAGCCTACTTGGTCGGGATTGGTCGAGCCTTTAACCCAAATTGAAGAACGCTTAACCTGGAGTTGGGGCATTGTCGGTCATTTAATGGGGGTCAAGAATAGCCCTGAATTGCGGGAAGCCTACGAAACAGTTCAACCTCAAGTCATCAATTTTTACAATCGACTGAGCCAAAGTCAACCCATTTATCAAGCCTTTAAAAAACTACGGGATAGTGCGGAATGGCCAAACTTAGATACCGCGCAACAACGGATTGTGGAAAGTAATATTCGAGAAGCCGAATTGTCGGGTGTAGGCTTAACGGGCGACGATAAGGAAAAATTTAACGCCATTCAATTGGAATTAGCTGAAATCAGCACCAAATTTTCTAATAATTTATTGGATGCCACCAAAGCCTTTAAGCTGAAATTAACCCAACCCCAAGAAGTTGAGGGTTTACCCCCCAGCCTACTCAGTTTAGCGGCGCAAACAGCACGCTCAGAAGGAGACACCGAGGCAACAGCAGAAGCAGGCCCTTGGGTCATTACCTTGGATTATCCCAATTTTCTTCCCTTTATGAAGTACAGTACACAGCGGGATTTGCGGGAGAAACTTTATAAAGCCTTTGTTACCCGTGCCTCTAGTGGAGAGTTAGATAATAATCCTTTAATTGAACGAATTTTAGACCTGCGATCGCAGCAAGCCCAGTTATTAGGCTACCAAACCTACGCAGAAGTGAGCCTGGCTCGAAAAATGGCTCCGAGTGTGGAATCCGTCGAAAAATTATTAGAAGAATTACGGCAAGCCAGCTATCAAGCCGCCCAAGAAGATTTAGCCGAATTAAAAACCTTTGCCCAAACCGATGACCTGAAACATTGGGATATTGCCTATTGGTCAGAACGACAACGGGAAGCCAAATTTGATTTTAATGCGGAAGAATTGCGCCCCTATTTCCCGTTACCCCAAGTTTTAGAAGGCTTATTTTCCCTCGCAAAACGGATTTTTTCGGTTACCATTACCCCCACCGATGGACAAGCCCCCGTTTGGCATGAGGATGTGCGTTATTTCCAAGTGGCTAATGAACAGGGCAACGCGATCGCGCATTTTTACCTTGACCCCTACAGTCGCCCAGGAACGAAACGGGGTGGTGCTTGGATGGGAGATTGTATCAATCGGGCAAAAGTTGAAGAAAATGGGCAAAAAAGTGTTCGTTTACCCGTTGCCTATTTAATTTGTAATCAAACGCCTCCTATTGATGGCCAACCCAGTTTAATGACCTTTGATGAAGTAACCACTCTCTTCCATGAGTTTGGCCACGGCATTCAACACATGCTCACTCAAGTAGATTATTCAGGCGCAGCAGGCATTAACAATGTGGAATGGGATGCGGTAGAGTTGCCCAGCCAGTTTATGGAAAATTGGTGCTATGACCGTCCGACACTGTTTAATATGGCCAAACATTACGAAACAGGTGAAACGTTGCCAGAGCATTACTATCAAAAACTGTTAGCGGCTCGGAATTATATGAGTGGGTCGGCGATGTTGCGGCAAATTAATCTAAGTTTATTGGATTTAGAACTCCATCACCGTTACCAACCCAATGGTACGGAATCAATTCGGGATATCCGCGATCGCTTGGCTAAAACCACCACCGTTATTCCGCCGTTGCCTGAAGATGCGTTCCTTTGCTCCTTTGGCCACATCTTTGCAGGGGGTTATGCCGCAGGTTACTACAGCTACAAATGGGCGGAAGTTCTCAGTGCCGATGCCTTTGCTGCCTTTGAGGAAGCAGGGTTAGAGGATGAGCAAGCCGTAACAGAGACGGGCAAACGTTTCCGCGATACGGTCTTAGCCTTGGGCGGAAGTGTGCATCCAATGAAGGTGTTTAAATCTTTCCGAGGACGAGAACCGAAAACGGAACCGCTATTACGGCACAACGGTTTGGTCGCGATGAGATAGCAGAATAGGCTCAAGGGGCAAGGCGTTGATATAACCAACCTCCATTTTCAGCGATTTCATAACGAATGCGATCATGGAGGCGGCTAGGACGACCTTGCCAAAATTCGATTGCGCTTGGAATAACTCGAAATCCTCCCCAATGGCTGGGACGGGGAACTTTTTCATTCGCGAATTTTTCTTCAAACGTAGCTAAACGTTGTTCTAATACTTCTCGACTTTTGACCACTTGACTTTGGGGTGAAGCCCAAGCTCCTAACTGGGAAGCTCTAGGGCGACTTTGGAAATAGGTGTCGGATTCTTCGGCTGAAACTTTCTCAACCGTTCCTTCTACCCGCACCTGTCGTTCTAATCCTGCCCACCAAAAAACTAAAGCAGCCGCGCTTGTTTCGGTTAACTGTTTTCCCTTGGCACTATCATAATTGGTATAAAAGACAAACCCTCGTTCGTCTAATCCTTTGAGGAGTACCATGCGGGCAATGGGTTTACCGTCTTCGGAAATGGTGGCGAGCGTCATGGCGTTAGGTTCAGGGAGTTCTGCCGCGATCGCCTGCTCTAACCATTGGTGAAACTGCTCAAAGGGGTTTTGGGCTAAATCGGATTCATGTAAGCCTGATTGGGTATAGTTCAACCGTAAATCTGCTAAGGACACCATTTTATTGTTAACGTTCTTTATTTTTGGTCACTTTAATTTATTATGACGACAACCGCCGCCAGTGAAGCGATCGCGACCCTAATTGATTTAGCAGAACAGGGCGAAATTAATCCTTGGGATGTGTCGGTAATTGATGTGATTGACCGTTTTTTACAGGATGTCGGGATTTTTCAAAGCTTTGACTTGGCTTATCAACAGCGCAATTTACCGCGATCGGGTCAGGCATTTCTTTGGGCTTCTATGCTGGTGCGGTTTAAGGCGGATACTCTCGAAACCTGGGAAGAAGAACCTGAAGAGGTTTTACCCCTGCTTGAAGAATTAATGGAAGAGTCTGGGGGACGGACATTACCTCTCCATTTAGAGCAGCATTTACGTCGTCGAACCGCTTCCCCCCCCATGCGTCGTCGTCGGGTTACGTTGCAGGAATTGATCGACCAAATCCAAGAAATCGCCGTTGAAATTGATAAAACGGAAGCTAAGGCAACAACCAAGCGATCGCGTCCTCAATCGCGCCGTAAAGCATTACAGATTATTACCGAACTCGCCCACCAGGAAAACTTAATTGAACTGGCCGAACAATTAGAACAGTTTTTGCAAACCCAATTACCCGAAATCATTCCTGATTGTTCTTGGATTGAGTTAGAAAGCCTATTAACCTGGTGGCATCAACATCAAGCACCGTTACCAACAGAAGGGAAACGCGATAAAGTCGGTATTTTTTGGGCCTTGCTCTTGTTATCGTCCCAATCAAAAGTAGAGCTATCCCAGGATGAGTTTTACCAAGATTTAAAAATTCAGGTCATTTAATCGAGCATCAAAATCTGAAAATTCCCCTACTCAAAATGCTATCAAGAGGGGAAGGTAATATAAACGGGTTAATAGCTTTAAATCATCAAAAAACGCTTAAGGTTGGGGTGGCATATCAGGTGACAGGCGATCGCCTTTTTGGGAACGCATCTTAGCCCAACGTTGACTCATCATCTGGGAAAATTGTTTACGTTGTTCAGGGGTTAAAACCTCGCGACTTTCTAACATACTTTGGAAACGGAGCTTGTCGAGCTGTTGGCGCAGTCCCAGCACTTGATCATGTTTGGCAGAAATTGCATTAGCAGAGGCCGTTCCATCCATCATTGTCCGCAATTCTTCCTGATTTTTCCGTAATTGCTCGCCGATTTGCCGCATTTGACCATCATATTTTTGACGAATGGCCGTTAGTTGCTGTTGTTGTTGGCTACTCAGATTTAACTGCTTCATGAAATTATCCGATCCCTTTCCTTTACGGATAGGTCGATTTTGAGCCACTAAATCGGGTTGCATGGCTGCGGACGAAGACCCTAAAGGACTGGCAGAAACTAAGCTGCTGCTTAAGGTCAGCGTAAATAATACCGTTGTTAAGGCGGTAAGTTGTTTAAACATGGGATAAACCTCGTAGGAATTCAAAAATTAGGGTTGATAGGAGAGAGATAAAGGCCCTGTCATTTCAGGATGGGTTAATAGCTGCCAATGGTGAGCAGGGGCGGAAACGGGCTGAGAATTCGGCACAGGCTCAGTGACGGTCTGCCAATTGGCAACGAGAAAGGCAGCTAATTCTTGGGATTGGGTGTCTGTCTGGGCTAATTGGGGGCTAGGTTGTACCCAGCGAGAACTTCCCCACAATAAACAAATACCCGTGACCACTGCTGTAGGAATCACCCACAAACGTTGGGCAAAACGAGGAGAGGTCATTTTTTCTTGTTGGATAAGTGCCATCACCCGATCTTCAAGATCTGAACTAGGTTTAGGGGGCAGAGGTTGATATTGCTTAAGGAAGTGAACAAAATTGGGATCAAAATTGTCATTGGGATCCTGATTAGAGGGCTTATTCGGAAATTGACGCATGATAAACTCCTTGCTGCTGTAAAAAAGTGCGAATCGCTTGCCGAGCATAAAACAGCCGAGATTTCACGGTTCCTGTGGGCAATTGCAAGATATCAGCCACTTCTTTTTGAGGTAAATCCTCTAAATCATGTAAAACTAAAACGGCTCGATGTTCTAAACTCAGAGATTGTAAGCCTCGCTGAATCAGGTCTTGATAATGCAGTTGCATTAAGTTCGGACTATCTTGGGGACGCGATAATTCCGTTGCCACTTCAGTTAGATCTTCCGCGATCGCTGCTCCAAACTTGGCAAATTTTCGCCGTTCATCGATCGCCACGTTCCAGGTAATACGGTAGAGCCAGGTGGAAAAATAGGCGGTTTCCCGTAGCTTGGGTAAACCCTTCCAGACTCGCAAAAACACCTCTTGAACGAGATCATCTAAGTGATTATTGCCACATAATTGATAAAGTGTGGAACGCACTTTAGAGTGATAACGCCGATAGAGATAGCGAAAAGAGCCTGAATCTCCTTGCTGGCATTGGAGAACTAACTGTTTATCAGTTGTTCGGGTTAGGTTTGCCACTAACACCTATTTACCTCATCCGTGGATACACAACTTTAGACCCTACCTATTCCTAAAAGGTTCAAGCGCATTTTTTTACAATTTGATTAGGTCTAAGGTCAAATTTAATCAGCCAAAAACAACTATATTTGGGATTTATTCGCTTATAATAGTTTTCTACTTACGGTTTACACTTAATTGACTCCTTTAAAAATCCAATAAACCCATATTACTCAAACCAACCCAACAGACTTTTATTAAGTTTTGAATAATTGAATAATGATTGAATAAGGTCATGGAGGCCACATCTAGAAACGTTCAAGTTCCGTAACATGTACTTTCCCTAAATCCGCTAAATATGTCATTTTGGAGTAAATTAACAAGAGTAATCATTTAATCATTTGGAACAAGCTAGCCATTCAAGAATTTGAATATTCGGAAAAAATTTGAATCCATTGCTCTTAAAGCATTATTATCAAACTACTTGCCTTTGCTTAGCTTGTCATCCATACTTAACCCAATAAACGCCACTTTTAAACATTCTCATGGAACCGACTCAACCTATTCCTCCTACTTCTCCCCAGAATTTAGCAGAAGATTCTGCTGTATCAGAAGCCAATTCTGAAGAATCTGCGGAAATTCAGGTCAAATTAGACACAACACCCCAAAATTATTACCAGGCGATCGGGTGGTTACGGGGGAAAATTACGAAGGTTGAGGATCGTTTCCAAATACAAATTAAAGATAGCCTTTTTCCCTTGTATCTTCCCCGCCGAGTCATGGCAGTGGCGAATCATAATATTGATCAAATTGTCTGGATCAAATGCTATCCCCAATCTAAAGGAGAAGGGTTGAGTTTTAAAGCCGTTTGGATGGGTACAGAACAGCTTGAAAAAGGTGAACCTGGCATTTTTGTCTTAAGAGGAATTTGGCAATTTATTCCCCAGTGCCGTCGCCCTGTTTTTACGATTTATCGTAATGAACTCAAAAATTACGAAAATCGTCCTTCTAATCAGCATTTACCCCTCATCTGGGCAGACCAACCTCCCTACCGTTTCCGCAAAGATTCTGAAGAAAAACCGAAATTTTGCCAGATTATGGCCCGCCTGATTCCCCAGCGAGCTTGTTTTGGATTTGTTTCCCAAATTGCAGAGCCGCAAGATGTTGCACCCAGACGAGTCAAGAAACCCCCAATGGAAGGCGGAGCAGGAAAATCCTACACAAAATCTAAATCTAAGGATAAAGCTTCTGAGGATACAGAAGAACAAACAAAGCAGGAAAATACCTCAGAAAACAAGGCAGAACGGCCACCCAAACCGCAAAAAAAAGCGAAATCTGATTCTAAAGCTCCTGCTCAAGCTGAAACTCCGGTTGAAATTGCCACAGAAATTCCAACTGACGTACCTACTGCAACGACCGTGGAATCAGCCGTAGAAACAGCAGTTACCTCTCCAGTTCAAACTTCTGTAGAATTAACGCCAGAATCCCAAGCTGAAGCTCCGGTTGAATTGACCACAGAGGCAACGGTTGAACCACCAGTTGAAACGCCTATTGAGTTGACAACAGAAACACCGTCAGAAACACCGACTGCACCGAAAGCGAAGGGCAAATCTAAAGCGAAATCTAAATCTAAAACTAAGCCAGATTCCGCTTCGTAAACGGGGATAATAGCATCGGGAAATTGATCTGCCCGCCTTGATTTAATCCGTTGAAGCAGGAGCATAAAAACTAATGGCTTTCTCCAAAGCAGATATTGTGGTCATTGATGACACACCAGAAAATCTGACTTTGTTGGCTCGAATTCTAACCGAAAGAGGCTATAAAGTTCGGAGTGCAACCAAAAGCTCTCACGGGTTACGGGCGATCCAGACCATTCTCCCTGATTTGATTTTGCTAGATATCTTTATGCCCGAACTCAATGGCTATGAGGTTTGCCGGCAATTAAAGGCTGATCCTAAAACTAAAGAGATTCCTATTATTTTTATCAGTGCTTTAGAAGATGTCATTGATAAGGTAAGGGCGTTTTCAGTGGGCGGAGTGGACTATATTACTAAACCATTTCAAGTGGAAGAGGTGATTGCTAGGGTTGAAAATCAACTCCAATTACAGGCAGCGAGGGCTGAGATTCACCGATGGAATACGATATTAGAGGAACGGGTCAAAGAGAGAACCCAAGAATTAGAAGCCGCTCAGGAACGTTTGCGTTATTTAGCTCTCCATGATTCTCTGACTAATTTACCGAATCGGGCTTTATTCTTACAAAAATTAGAGAATGCTATTATTCGTGCGACAGTTGATCCGGATTACGCCTTTGCAGTGCTTTTTTTGGATGGCGATCGCTTCAAAGTAGTGAATGATTCTTTGGGTCATTTAATCGGGGATGAATTATTAATTGCCGTAGGACAACGATTGCAAACTTGCTTAAAAAAAGGCGTTACCTTGGCCCGCATTGGTGGGGATGAATTTACAATTTTGGTCGAAGGTATTCAAGGAACGGAAGAAGTGATCCAATTGGCGGAAACTATCCATCAAGCGATGAGTCATCCGTTTTCCTTAAATAACAACCCCATTTTTATTAATTTTAGTATTGGGATTTGTTTAAATCATGGCTATTCTCGACCTGAGCAGATTTTAAGGGATGCCGATATTGCCATGTATAAGGCCAAGGCTAGGGGCAAAGGGTGTTATCAGCTTTTTGATGAAACGATGCACAAAAATGCAGTGGCTTTATTAGAACTAGAATGTGAATTGCGTCAATCGTTGTTGATTCAATCAGCTTTTACGGTCTATTACCAACCCATTATTGATCTAAAAACAGAAAAATTAATTGGTTTTGAAGCTTTAGTGCGTTGGATTCATCCCCAATTAGGGATGATTTCTCCCTTAGATTTTATTCCTTTAGCCGAAGATACCGGGTTAATTATTCCCTTGGGGTTATGGGTTTTAGAAACCGCTTGTTTCCAGCTTAAACAATGGCAGCAACAACAGCTTATAAACTCTCAGGTAACGATGAGTATTAATCTTTCTCCTAAACAATTTGCCCAGCCTCATTTATTAGAAAAGATTACTGAAATTATTGAAAATTTAGCCATTCCAGCCCATTGTTTAAAGTTAGAAATTACCGAATCCGCCATTATTGAAAATATTGATTCCGCGACTGAGATTTTAAATCAACTCCGCGATCGCCAAATTCAAATTAGTATTGATGACTTTGGAACGGGTTATTCTTCTTTGAATTATTTACATCGTTTCCCGATTAACACGCTCAAAATTGACCGCTCTTTTGTGAACCAAATCGAGGCAGATGTAGAAAGAAAGGCTATTGTCAAAACCATTATTGAACTGGCCCATATTTTAAAGATGGATGTGATTGCCGAAGGGATTGAAACGAAAACGCAACAACAACTTTTACTAGAATTAAATTGTGAATTTGGGCAGGGCTATTTGTTTAGCAAACCTTTACCGCAAGAAGATATTACTCAATTATTAAATTCTATCCAGTAATTTTCTTTTAGGTTGTTTTAACTGCATATTGATGACGGGTGGCGATCGCAAGACCTAAGATAATAAACGTCAGAATACCGGAAAGATAGAGGGGATAGGAATAGGTAATAGGGTTTTCGCGATGAACTAACAATCCTGCTATCACAGGGCCAAAGGCATTGGAAACCCCTAAATAGGAAGAATTCAAACCCAGAGCCATGCCTTGATCTTCTGGTTTTGTATTTAAAGAAATCAACGCATTGATCATGGGTTGTACTAAGGCATTAAACAGGGAAAAAACAATACTAATCGCGGCGAAATAAATGACATTTGCCCATATCGGCATTAAGAGAAACGATAAACTACGAGCCAATAAACCTAAAAATAAGATTTGGACTAACTGGAATTGACGAGTTAACCAACTGATGCCCCAGGTTTGCATTAAAACCCCTAAGACTCCAAAACTAAAAAACATGAGGGTTAGTGTCTGGCTATTTTGATTTAAAACCTCAATAAAATAGGGTTGAAACGCATAGGTAAAAATGGTAAAAGTTGTTCCTAAAAAGAAATTAATGATTAATAAAATACCGATTTTGGGTAATTTTAGTCCTTTAATTAAATTTCCTAAACCTAAATCAAAAATATTCTTAGCTTTTGTCGCTTTATGTTGCAACGTTTCAGGAAGGAAAAAGATAGTTAATAGTAAAGCAATCAAGGCGATCGCACCCGACACTAAAAAAGCGGCTCCCAAAGATATTTGCTGAGCAAAGAGACTGATCACAGGGCCAAGCACAAAACCTAACCCAAATGCGGCTCCATTAATCCCAAAAGCTTTAGCCCGTTGTTCGGGTGGGGTAACGTCCGCAATAACCGCCTGAGCCACTGACGCATTCCCCCCCGTAATTCCATCAAAAAAGCGAGCAAAAAAGAGAACAGAAGCCGTTGCAGCGGTTCCTGCCAAGCTATTAGCCACAACAGTTCCCAATAAACTGATGATGAGTAAAGGTTTACGACCAAAGCGATCGGCTAATTTTCCAATAACAGGGGTGGCGAAAAACTGCGCGAAAGCATAGGCAGAAAATAAAAAACTGGTGTGGAGGTCACTGAGTCCAAATTCTCTGCCATAAAGATAAATAACAGGGATCAGGATCGTCATACTTAAGGAATTGATAAACGAAATTAAGGCGATTATCCAAAATTGACGATTCATTCAAATATCCTGAACAGTAAATATTTATTATTAGCGATGCTTCCACTATTTAAAATCTACTTTTTTAAATATTTTTCCAATTATTGAATTGATTGAAGCGAATGCTTAACGGCTCATTATTGTAACTTAATCTTCCCAAAAACTATAGGTTTCTTCAAAAACTTCAGACCAGGTTAACGAAGCAATTTCTGCCTTTTTTCCCATTTCATCTCTTGCATCTTGTTTCGCTGCAATAAAACATTTATCCCAAATCGAATTTAAAAAGTCTCGATTCAGACTTGGCATTTCCTCTTGACTATCAGCAATTTCTCGTCGCGCTGAACGAATAGAAATAATCCAACTAACGCTTCGTTTTTCGGGTTGACATTTCCATTTAATAATATGAAGCATGAGCCGTGTCAGTTGACTACTAACGGCTCGCTTTTCTGACCGCCCCATTGACTCAGTTAAACTTTCTAATAAATTGTAAGCTTCCGTCATTTGACCCTCCTGTAGTAATTCCTTAGCTTTTTCTACAGCTAAATAAGGTGACTTAAATACAAGTTCATCCCAGGTAATGGTCATAATCGTTAATTTTTTGTTTTCTTGATCGTAATTAAAATTATACAAATTACTCTATTAAACTTATCGAAATTACTGTTAAGTAGAACAACTAAATAAAGCGTAAAATTTTTTTGAGCTTTATCCCCCCTGCCCCCTTACTAAGGGGGGAGCCGATAGGCGGGGGGATTGTATAAAAAATACTTATTAGCCAAATGAATTATCTTTGCGCCTTCAAACAGTTTAAGGCAGTTTAAGACTTAATTTTCGGTAAATGTAATTTAGGATCTTGGGCAACCCAACCGACAGGCGATTGAAAACGGACTTCAAAATGTAAATGGGATTCCGTAATATCAGGACGGCCAGTTGTCCCGACATAACCGATGGTTTGACCCGTGTTTACGCTTTGCCCTGCTTCTACTTGAAAGCGGCTCAGTTGGGCATAACGGGTTTGCCGACCTTGACCGTGATCAATCACCACTAAAAAACCATAGGGGCCTTCTTTACTCACTAAGACGACCGTTCCCGAAGCAGCCGCTAAAACAGGCGTATTGACGGAAGCAATTAGATCGATGCCACTATGAAAAAATGTTTGCTGAGTTTGGGGATTTTTTTGCCAACCGTAATCGAGACCAATTTTGGCGATCGCGGGCAAGGGATAACCACTTAAGCCGGTGTAATTATCTTTCGGTTTTTGGGCGGTAGGTGTCCAAGTGACACCAGGAATAAAGACTACGGTAGGATTTTTTTGACAACCATTGAGTTCAAACAATAAATCTGCCCGAATCCCATAAGCTTTGGCTAAATCCTGCCAGGTTGCACCAGGAGGAACGGTTACGCGGATGCCATTAAACGGCGGAATGAGGATTTCTTGTCCCCCAGGGACTTGCCCTTTAGCTAAATTGGGATTGAGTTTAATTAAGGTTTCGGGAGCTAAACCGTAGCGTTGAGCAATAGATTCGACCGTTTCTCCTTTGGAGATTTTGTGCCGCTTCAACAGAGACAGAACAGGCTGTTTACATTTTTCGGCTAGAGGATTAGGGGAAGATTGAGCCAAACTAAGCGGCGATCGCACGACCCAAACGAGAGAAAAAAATGTCAAAAAAACAAGAAGAATTATACTTCTAGAGAAATGCAAAAAACAATAATTTGGCTTTACCATAAACGAGTATTGGAATCCTGATCGGCTCAAATCGTAAAAGCCATTCCCTATCCTATCGGAAAAGCTTAACGATGGGGACTACAAAACTCGCAAAATACTAGGAATTGCCTTAATTGCTTCTAATTTTTCCATTTCTGCTAGGGCTGCTCGGAAATTGCCTTCTTTGACATCATGGGTGACGACGACGATTTCCGCACATTCTTCTTGGAAACCGATTTGGACAACCGATTCTAAACTCACCTGATGATTGCCGAAACTCATCCCAATATGACCAATCACGCCTGGCATGTCATAACACAAGAAACGGGCATAAAAACGGGTTTCTAAATTTTCGATGGGCGTTACCTGGCAATAGTGTTGGTGAACGCAACTGAGCAGGGGATCGAGATCATCGGTTACTTGACTACTAGATAGAATCCCCACAATATTTAAGACATCGGAAACGACAGCACTGGCGGTTGGCCCAGCCCCTGCCCCCCGACCATAAAACATAACTTGACCAAGAGGATTGCCTTCAACCAAAATGCCGTTATAGACTCCGTTAATACTGGCTAAAGGATGGGTTTTTGGGATTAAGGTAGGATGCACCCGCAATTGTAACGTATCGGATTCTTCTCCTTGCAATCCTTCCGCGATCGCCAACAGTTTAATGACAAACCCTAATTTGTCGGCATAAGTAATATCCATTGCGCTGACTTGACGAATACCCTCACAGTAAACGTCTTCCCGCTTGACCCGTCCCCCGAATCCCAAGGAGGCCAGAATCGCAATTTTATCAGCCGCGTCGTAACCATCCACATCGGCACTGGGATCGGCTTCGGCATAACCTAACTTTTGGGCTTCGGCTAAGACGGTTTCAAAGTCTGCGCCCTCGGTGGTCATTTGGGTCAGGATATAGTTCGTGGTTCCGTTGACGATGCCGATAATGCTTTGAATACGGTTTGCGCCCAGAGATTGTTTAAGGGGTTTAATGATGGGAATGCCTCCCCCAACAGCCGCTTCAAGCAACACATAAACTCTGGCTTCATTGGCTGCACTATAGATTTCATGGCCGTAACGGGCAATCACCGCTTTATTGGCCGTGACAACGTGTTTTTTGTGGGCAATGGCTTTTAAGATCAGCGATCGCGCAGGTTCCAGACCGCCCATTAATTCCACCACAATATCAATTTCAGGATCGGTGACAATAGCTTCTAAATCGGTTGTCAATACCCCAGGCGGCAAACTCACTTCACGGGCCTTATCCAGCGATCGCACGCCCACCCGATACACTTCAATTTCTTTTAATAACGGATTACGTCCCAACGGGTCTTGTAAAATTGCCACCGTTCCTGTACCGACGGTTCCTAAGCCAAGTAAACCAATCTTAAACGCCACGTTGAATATCCTCTTACCTGTCCTTATCTAGATTAACGGCTGAGGGGCACAAATTGAACGCACGATCGTACAGAGCAAATTATAGTCGAGACAAGAAGAGTGGTTTGGTCTCATCGTAATCGGTTAATCAAGTCTCACGTAGCTGGGTTAATAAACTTTTCGTGTTTTTCAATGAAATGTCTTTACATGAAAACTTTTTATCTTACTACTTTTCAACCTCAATAGCTCTCTTTAACATAAAATTAACAGTCGCTTTACAATTGCTTTAAATATTTTTTAAATCAGCTTTAAATACACAGTATTTACGAGATACTAGTTTTGCTCTCAACTTTCTAAAGCCTTTCCTACAAGGACTTGTGTGTTTTTTATATTCTTTTTAAAGCGTGATTTAATTAAAATTAAAATCACTTTTTTAAACGAATTTATATATATTTTATGTATTGCAATACAGGCAAATAAAGTATACAATAAACGTGCATTGATAAAGATATAAATAAAAACAGTAAAATAATTTAGTTGCTTAAAAACCTTGAGAAGTGACTGAATATTACTATTTATCAGGAAATAATTCTTGTTAGACCTGTCTTCCTTAAAGATAAAAACTAAGGTCAACTCAAGTTAATTATTTTTCATCCAATCAACATCAGATTAGAACTGTCTAGGATAAATCAAATGTCTGACCAAAGCTCACTCAACCCGATTATCTCCCCTGTTTTTGATGATTTACTCATTAAAACTAACGGTGAAGATAAAGTGGCTTCATCTTCTATTGATGTATCTGCAAGTCAAATAAGTGGAGATAAAGGCTCCTCTAGTATTGCTGATTCATTGGGAAGACAGACAGAGGCGGCAGATCCCCTATCACCAAGTCCCACAGACTCACTGGTCAGTCAGGGGATAAAAACTGATGATTTTTCTTTGACCTCTGCCGAGTCATCAGTGGAGGCATCTAGCAACACATCAACCAGTCAAACGACCCCAGATAATAACGATTCAATAACTGCTGATTTATCTGGCTTATCGGGAAATCAACCAGAAGACGACGGCATAATCACAAATCTTGCAAATTTATCTACCAATCATCAGGTGAGTGAGGAGAGTTCCACCCCTACAGATGTTGAATTCATAACCAATGAGAATACCTCCGCAACAATAGCAACCTCTACTGTCCCAACAACCTCATCCCCAACAGTTGAGACAGATCTTTTTGATTACAAACCAGGTAGCACCGCGATCATTACAGGCAGAGGCTTTAATTTAGGCGAAACGGTTAAATTCCAAGTATTGCATATTGATGGAATTCCCAATACTGGCGGTGGTCATCAATATTGGTTGGTAACAGATGGAAGCAATGATGATTTAGATGGAACTATCAATGGTCAAGTCGTCACCACTTGGTATGTAAACCCCGACGATTCTCTCCATTCTCTTTTTGAAGTAACGGCTCAGGGACAAATTTCTCAGCAAACAGCTAGCAATACTTTTACGGATTCGGGCAGTGATTTTAAGATCGACTTTGCAGCGGCGGCCCCCTACACTTACGACCACTGGGTTGGTGGTGGTTCATGGGAAGACAAAACTATTGGACGTGCGAAGGATGTGGTCGAGTCCCTACAGGGGGGGGACTTTAGAAGTGGTCAACTCGTTAGTTATTTCTTAGAAATTGATACCAGTGCCTTTGCGACAGAGCTAGATCAGGTTGTTCAACTAAAACTTGGTTTTCTTGCAAGCACCACTGGACAGGCTGGGGTTGGGCACGATTGGATTCAAAATATTCAAGTTAACTATGTTTCCGAACGAGTCGATTACACGACCACACCTCCGCCGGCTGGTTCTTTAGGGGGGTTATATAATCGTCGTCAAGTTATTGATAGTGGGAATAATCGCTCCCGTAATGATGGACAAAGCTATGTAACGTTTGTTGAGCAGGGCTTTGAGACAAGAAGTGGGACACCTTTACTTTCGGGGAATGACGGAACAACTGGCTCTTCAACTGTTAGCACTACAACTGGGCCAATTGCTAACTTGGCAAGTGTCTATAATTCCAGCTATACAGATCCCACTGGTAGCCACTGGCTCTATGACCAGCAGATGGCTCGTTTGTATACTGTTTTTAATGTTCATGACTTAGACCCAGGGGAAAAAGTAGTAGTACGGGTCGATGTTCACTTAGGTGATGATGGTAAAAAACCGACTGGTAATTTACAAGGGTTCCTCCTAGATGCAAAGGTCATTTCCCCCACTGTCGGAGAGACGACGATCAATACAGGTCGTCAAACCATTCCTTTTAAATTAACAAAAGATCTGACCCTAGATAATCAAACGGGAATCAAGCTAGAAAAATTTGTTACTACTGACATCGCAGGATATACCGTACTTCTTAATGATTTAAACAACTCAAGTCTTGCTACAAGTGTAAAAGACACAAGGGCAAATACTTTTTTTAACAATAATCAATTTAAAGAAGTTACCGTCACTCAAAACAGTGAAGTTGTTTATCTCTACAAAATCACCAATATTGGAAACGTTCCAATTGCCGATGTCAGCCTTTATGATGACAGCGATCTTGGTGTAGGAACAATCACTTACGAAACTTTTATTCCCCAACCTTGGGGAAATGGCAGTAATCCCGGCAACTTCCTTTATCGCAAACCAGACGGGACAGGGACAAACGATCCTGCTGAAGCCAATAAAATCCTATCCGATAGTGCTTTTAATGATGACGAAATCAAATTATTAGTACCGAGGAACAACAACACTTTGGGCTATGAAACGCCATCTGCCTCCACAGGAACAATAACAATTTTACAAAACGCTGCTATCAATGCAAATGTTGGTATTAATGGGGCTAACGATTTAGCAGCGGGCCAAACAATAATCGTAGCTTATCGAGTTACTCTGCCTAATGTAGAGACCGTTAATAATGAAGCGGTAGCTTTGTATCAAGTAAATGCCAATAACGGTGGACAACAAGGCGTTAATGTCGGAGTTGTTGACACGGCCAAAGTCAATGTAATTCCAACAGGTGCAAGCTTAGCAGGTTTTGTTTATCACGATGCTAATAACGATGGTGTAAGGGATACTGGAGAAGTCGGTATTGCTGGAGTCACACTGACACTTAGTAATGGGACAACTGTTACTACTGACTCTACGGGCCGTTATGTCTTTGGCGGATTATCAGCGGGGACTTATAGCATTACACAAACCCAACCTCTCGGTTTCTTAGATGGCATAGATCAGAAAACAGGTACAGCAAACGGGACTTATCAAGCTCAAACGATTGGTAATGATAGTGTTACTGGTATTACTATTACTTCTACCGATGCCACTAACAGGACTCAGTTTAGTAATTATAATTTTGGAGAAATTCGGCCAGCGACAATTTCTGGGATGGCCTACTTTGACCTCAATAGTAATAACGCTCGTGACTTGAATGAAACGGGACGCGCTGGTATTACGATCACCTTAACGGGTACGAATGACTTAAACCAAGGAGTTACCCGAACCATCACAACTGATGCAAATGGGCGTTATTTCTTCGCTAATCTACGCCCAGGCACCTATTCTCTTACAGGAGATGGAACCGAAAATGTTGGTACTGGTGCGTCAATAGTTGGTACAGATTCTCCTACATCAAGTGTAATTTCTGGTATTGTTCTAGCTTCAGGTAATGCGGGAATTAACTATGATTTTGGCGTTCCCCCAACCCCACCAAGTTCGGGAACAGGCTCAATCTCAGGTACAGTTTATCAAGATACTGATGCTAATAATACCTTTACCAGAACAGGTAGTTTAGATAAACCCTTACAAAACGTTGCCATCGTTTTAAGAGACTCCAACGGCAATATCGTAGCAACAACTAGAACTGATGTTAATGGCAATTACACATTTAGCAATCTAGCGCCGGGGACTTACAGCGTTACAGAGACTCAACCCCAGTATTTTGATCCTTTTATTAATAAAGGAGAAGGTGGACTGACAACCTACCTTAGTGGTCTAGGGCAAAATTCTAGCAATACTATTAATAACATTACAGTCACTGCTAATAGTGTAAGCACAGGTAATGATTTTGGTGAAGTGCCTCCTTCTAGTCTGTCTGGTTATGTTTACGTCGATATTGACCCTGACGGTGCCGGCACAAATGCAATCAGAAATTCCACATTTGATCCTGATGATGTTGTTTTAAGTGGAGTAACAATTACTCTTTATAATTCCTCTAATAATCAAGTTGTCAGGACTACAACTACGGATAGTTCGGGTTACTATCAATTTACGGGGTTAACTGCGGGAACTTATTATCTTGTTCAAACCCAACCCACTAATTATGATCAAATGCTTGGTGGGGAAGATATTGGAACAACTCAATCCGGCACTACTGGTATTAATGCAAGTCAAACCGATAACCAAATTACTGCTATTACTCTGGGGTATGGGGACGCTGGTATTGAGTATAACTTCCGAGAAGTATCCAGTTTATCGACTATTCAAGGTTATGTTTACCAAGATACAAATGATAATGGGATTTTTGATAACACTGAATCTGCTATATCTGGCGTAACAATTCAGCTATACAACTCCAGCAATCAACTTGTTGCGACGACAACAACAGATAATGAAGGTAAATATGTTTTCTCCAATGTAGCTAACGGAACTTATACCATTCGAGAAACTCAACCGACGGGTTACGCCGACGGACAAGACACTAAAACGTCTTCAACTTTACCTGGAACCGTAGGGAATGATCAATTCAGCAACGTTACGGTAAATTCTGCAATTCAAACCTTATATAAAGATTATAATTTTGGGGAAGGAGCCTTAACCCTTTCAAGTATTTCTGGGACAGTATATGTTGATGCGAATAACGATGGAAGCAATGTGGGAGATATTGGAATTGGTGGTGTTACTATTACCCTGCGAGGTACTAACGATTTAGGGCAAAATGTTAACTTAACGACCACAACTTCCACAACCACGGGTTCAATTGGTAACTACAGCTTTACAGGCTTGCGACCTGGAACCTACACATTAACGCAGGCCCAACCGACTGATTACCTAGATGGAAAAGAAACAGCAGGGACTGCCGGTGGCACGGTCAATAATGAAACTTTAAATAGCCAAACGATTAACAATATCATCTTAAGCGCCGGTCAAAGCAGCACGGGTAATAACTTTGGAGAACTAAGCCCGTCAAGTATTAGTGGAACCGTATACGTCGATACTAATAACAATGGAGTCATTGACCCAACCGAAACAACAAGACTGTCGAACGTAACGATTACCTTAACGGGTACCAACGATTTAGGACAAAGTGTCAATCTGACAGCGACAACGGATGCAAGCGGTAACTATAGCTTTAGTAACCTCCGTCCGAGCAATGGAACTGGATACACCCTAACACAGACGCAACCGACTGGTTATGCAGATGGAAAAGAAACAGCCGGAAGTGATGGTGGAACGGTTAGTGACGCTTCAAATAGCCAAACAATTAGCAACATCGTATTGGGAGCAGGTGTAACGAGCAGTGGAAACAACTTTGGAGAAATCCCCGGAACGATATCAGGGACAGTGTATCTTGACCCCAATAACAATGGTCTGATTGACAGTGGAGAAGTCAGATTAGCGGGTGTAACCATTCGGTTAACAAGTACGGATAACTTAGCGCCAGTGGACGTAACAACCACAACAGATGCGAGTGGAAACTATAGCTTCAGTAACTTACGAGCAGGAACGTACACCCTAACACAGACGCAACCGACTGGTTATGCAGATGGAAAAGAAACAGCCGGAAGTGATGGTGGAACGGTTAGTGACGCTTCAAATAGCCAAACAATTAGCAACATCGTATTGGGAGCAGGTGTAACGAGCAGTGGAAACAACTTTGGAGAAATCCCCGGAACGATATCAGGGACAGTGTATCTTGACCCCAATAACAATGGTCTGATTGACAGTGGAGAAGTCAGATTAGCGGGTGTAACCATTCGGTTAACAAGTACGGATAACTTAGCGCCAGTGGACGTAACAACCACAACAGATGCGAGTGGAAACTATAGCTTCAGTAACTTACGAGCAGGGACGTACACCCTAACACAGACGCAACCGACTGGTTATGCAGATGGAAAAGATAGTTTGGGCAATCAAGGCGGAATTTTAAGCAATGATGCGGTAAGCGGAATCCAGTTAACGGGAGGAACAAATGCCACTGGTTACAACTTCGGGGAATTATTATCTGCCAGTATAGGCGATCGCGTGTGGTTAGATACTAATGGAAACGGCCTCCAAGATTCAGGAGAATTAGGCATTGCAGGTGTAACCGTTACATTAATCAGCGGTGGGCCAGATGGGCTAATTAATACAAATGCCGATAACACAAGGAGAACTACTACAACTGATGCTAATGGAAATTACAGTTTTACAGAACTGATCCCAGGGCAGCAATATCAAGTTGGGTTCGCCACCCCGACAGGTTATCAATTTAGCAAGCGATACGCGGAGGGCAACGTTGCTCTGGATTCTGATGCTAATACAAGTAACGGGTTAAGCGATATTATTACCCTGACATCGGGCGAATACAACAGAAATATTGATGCAGGAATGTACCAATTTGCTAGTATTGGCGACCGAGTTTGGTTAGACAGTAACAGCAATGGCATTCAAGATTCAGGAGAATTAGGCATTGCAGGTGTAACCGTTACCTTGACTGGTGGTGGAACAGATGGATTAATTGATACAACGGCTGACAACACTACAATTACAACCATAACTAACGCCAATGGCAATTACAGCTTCACGGGCCTAACGCCTGGCGTTCAATATCAAGTTACTTTCAGTAAGCCTAGTGGCTATAATTTTACCCAAGCTGATGCTAGCAATAATAATCAAGACCTCCTAGATTCTGATGCGAATATTAATACTGGTCGAAGTCCTATCATCACTCTAATTTCGGGGCAAAATAACAATACTGTTGACGCAGGCCTAGTAAGACAGCCAGGCATCGAAATTATTAAAACAGCAGGTACCGCCCCAGACGGAATGGCATTATATATTAGAAATAGCCAGAATGTAACGTTTTACTATTCCGTTAAAAATACAAGTCTTAGTCCTCTCGGTAATATTGTAATAACTGATGATAATGGTACTCCTGATGTTAATGATGACTTGAGTACTACTTCAGGAAAAATTGTCGCTGTACGTGATGCTAGCGGTTTCATTAGTGGTGATAGTAATAAAAACAACCAATTTGATCCCGGTGAAACTTGGCGGTATCAAACGTCAACACCAATTTTTATTACCTCTTCTCAAATTGGAGATGTTTATTCCTTTGCTTATCAGGAAATTAATAATCTGAAAATTAGTAGTACCTCATCAATTAATTTTTCTTCTGCTACAAATAGCTCTGCTAGCGTAGAGTTACCTCTCAATAATTCAGTAGGTAGGGCTTTCACTGGTAGCGTCGATGCTTCTGAATCGTTTGCTTCCAATACAACAGCTACAGGGCTTGGAGCGAATAGAGGTTTCTTTGTTGGAACGACTCCTGGAAGTAAGACAACAGATAGTCAGAGAGGAAAAACTGTTGCTGATTACGGTCGTGGAGATGTTGTAATTGCCAATCAGCCGATTGCTAGTGTTATTACACCTAGCAGCTTAACTTCGCTGCTGTTTGGTACTTCTGGTATCGACTTAGCTGTTGTTGGTGAATCTTATTTAAATTGGAAAACGACTGTACCTATCATTGAGGAAGGCACAACTAATAGCTATCTCAAGGACGAAGCGGCTGGCAACAGTAACTATAAATTAACCTCATCCAGATTTACTCCACAGAGTGATACGACACTGACTTTTGATTTCAGTTATCTTAATCAACTAATAACGCAAATAAAAGCGACAAGCCCTTCTTCCTCGCTGACGAATACGGCTAACGCCAATTTCAACTTTTCCATCGTTATCAACCAAATAGATCCGAATTCTTCATCTTCAGTGATCGTGTACCAAATTAAACCTAGCGAAACTGCTGCAGCTATATCCCAAGTAGATCAAGGAGATCAAATTCGATCTGAGATGGAGGGAACCTTTAGTTTTCTTAACGACGGTGGAATTCTTCAACCAGGTGAAATCATAGACCAAGGTCCTTTAAGAGCGGGCAATACTTACCAAATCGTGATTTCTGACGCTGTCAATGTCTCAACCCGTCTAGTAACCGACGATACTATTTCTTATACCAATACTGCTACGGTTACAGCAACTACTATTCCTACTATCAACAATCCAACTGCCTCACCTGTTTCTTCTAGTGATAAAGCAACCGTTAATATTTCTACCAATGTTATTAATGGCACTAGCGGTAATGACAGTCTAACAGGAACCTTTGTTGACGATATGATTATCGGGGGGTCAGCCGATGATACGCTCACGGGTGGTAACGGTCGTGATATTTTTGTACTTTCTCCTACCAGTGGAACAGATATTATCACCGATTTCAACAGTGATGAGGGAGATCTGATTGGTTTATCAGGTGGTCTAAGATTTACACAATTAGGAATAACTAGAAGTGGGGATAATACGGTAATTACCTATAATACTGTAGTTAATACTGTTCCTACTACCACTACTCTCGCAATACTAATGGGGGTTACAACTTTACCCACGATAACGAATTTTGCGACTGTCGCTTAAATCATTATTTTCATCAATTTTTAAGGGTAAGCAGGAGAATTTACAAAATGGAATTTGCTATAATCAAGGAAAATATTTTTCCAACAGCGATGGAAGCCAGATTAAAGGTTAGTAAAAGCGTTCAAAATATTTCTTTAGGGCTCATTGGTTCCACCGCTGTCTTGATAGTGGGAATGGGGCAGCGAGTACAAGCTGCAAATTTGAGCTATGCTTATGCTTATCAACAAATAAGTGGATTAAGATTTACTAATCTATCTTTAGACAACATCGAGGACAAAGGAGGAATAGGATTTTCTTTCCAACCATCAGTTACATCAAGTGCTAGTCTTACCGGTCAAAATACGCAGCGTGGTGCAAATGTTGGTCCACTCGATGTTGGACAAGCTTATGTTAGTAATAATTCTACTCAGTCTTCTCTTGGACTGGAAAACAATAGAGGTTTTTTCAATGGAGAGAACTTTGCTAGCCAATGGAATTCAGGGGGGAATCCCGGTGGAAACACAGATTTTTCTCGAAGTGATGCTTGGATAGCTATTGCTACTACAGATGAAAATAACGAAAATAATTATATAAAAGATACTATTAGCCCTGTTCCAAATAATTTCGGATCACTATTAACTGATATTCTGTTGGGCCGCAACACATCGAAAACTTTATTGTTGGGTAATGTCTCTGAATCCTACGTCGGCGAAGGTATGATGGGCGGGGGGACAAGTGGCTTTTCTATTAGTAGCACCCGTTTTGGGGTTAAAAGTGACACTTTAATAGGAGTTCGATTCAATTATTTAAATAATCTCGCCTATCAACTCACAAATGACTCCTCCTATAATTTAGCAATAGCCACGGCCGATGTAAAATTTACTATTCAAATCAGCGAAGAAAAAAACAGTAGTACTGGACAGATAAATCCTGTTCCTCCTTTGTTATTTAATACTGGGGAGCCTAACAGAGAGTTTTCAACCAACGATGTAGAAAATTATAAAGAAGACACGCCACGTACGGGTTCTGTATCTCTCAATACGGGGAGTGCCTATGACCTAATGTTATCTAATAATTCATATTCTTTAAAACAAGGGAAGGTTTATAAAATTACTATTACGTCTAATGCTATTACGAATACCCAAGTGAAGAATGATGAAACGAATAGTGAAGGCGTACCTGAACCATCAACAATTCTTGGTGCTAGTATAGCCTTTGGCTTAGGTGCTGTATTTAAACGTCGATTACGTCGGTTGTCTCAAAAGTAATTTTCAGCTTGAGAGTTTCAAGCCGACAATACTAGTGCGTCTAAGGAACTCAAGTTGCGGGTTATAAAAGAATTGCAAGTGCGAAACGCCTAAAATTCTAAACATGGCTCTATGTGTCAACGAGCATCATGAATTGAAAAGAACGTCACTTTGCTCAGGTTATTGACGATTATGACGACATTAATTTGTCACAATGACACTTAATTTGGCATAACGACATTAATCTGTCACCGATGACAAATAATTAGTCACTGTACAAGTACAACAATAAGCGGATGATGAGACTCGAACTCACGACATTCACCTTGGGAAGGTGACGTTCTACCACTGAACTACATCCGCATCTTGGGTTTATTATATCGGTACTGACTCCTACAAAACAAGACAAGCAACATTTTTATCGCGCTAAAGGGATATTAATCAGGAGGTATATACTTCGGCGATCGCGCTTTTTTTCCTTCTAAATACCACTGCCGCCATTTGGTTGTACTCCGAATTGCTAACCAAAATAAGAGCATGGCAATTAAACCGCCATTAATCGGTGCTTTAAAGGCAAAAATAATTAAAATAATGCAGAGAATATCTTCTAAGCAGACAGCCCAAAGGGGGATTCCCCGTAGTCGAAAAAACCAAGCAATTTGAACCAATTTAAGCATTAAGGCAAATAAGGCTCCTAATGCAGCAACAACCCAAAGCGGCTGAATATTCTGCTGGGTCATTTTGGTAATGGTAACGGCAACTAAGCCACCGACGAAGGGAGTGAAGAAAAGTTGAATAAGTTGTAAAATCCGTTGTCCTAATAATTTTTTAGAGCCGAAGAGTTCAAACAAAGACCAACTGGTGAGAACGCCAACGAGAATTTGGGGATTAACTTTTGACAGGAGCGGGACTTGAGACCATAAATCCGTTTGTAATAAACCAATAATTAAAAGCGGCAATGCAATCCTCATGCCAACAGCGGCTGAAGCCGATAAAATCGCTAAAACATCAACAATCATTCTCTAAAAAGGGTAAAAATACTCATCCAAATTAGTTTTGGGATTCAAAGATGAGTCATGCTTGGATTCACCCTCTATTTTAAACACGTTCATGAAAATTTAAGCAGACTCAGGCGCGATCGCTGATGCTGAAAGCTGATTATCTGAGTTCAAAACTTGCATGAATATTGATGATTAAGAGGAAACATTGGGAGAATTCCCCTTAGATCTTTCAGGATGGGATGGAAAGTCTGATCTAAATTCAGGTAAAAAGTTTTGATCCGCTAGGGTGCCCACAGGACGATGTTCAAAAATTTCGATAGACGGTAAATCAATAGTGGTCGAATTTTCGGGCGTTACTTCTGTGGGATCACCCGCAGGTAGCCAGCCTAAGAGGGGCAAGGGTAGTAGGGTGGAAAGATTGGTGATGGTGATCAACAACCACATCTTGTCAAAATTATGTTCGGTTACGCCGAGCCAATGGGTTAATAACGCGCCTGTTTCATAGGAAACTAAGCCCGAAAGGTTCCAGATCGACATTAGAAGGGCAAATAGGGTGGCTTCAATCCCAGGTGGACATAAGCGGGCGGAAATGACTAGCACAGGCATAAAGGCAATTTGTCCCATCACCGTTAAGATCAAGCTATCCCCCAAGCTAAACCAGTGGTCATCAATTCCTATGGCACGATTGGTATGGGTGACTAACAGTAACGCTGTGAATCCTAAAGCACAGGAAATAACGGTACTCCAGCCCAGCATCTGTCGAAAGGGGACAGTTTTCAGGAATTTTTGATAAATTCCAATGCCGATTAAGGCCGCTAAACTGGTGACTAATCGCACTTTGCCTAAAAATTCGGGTTCAAAGCCTAATTCATTAGTGGTGAAGAAGAAGAAGGCGGAATCGGCACTAGGGGTTGCTTGCCAAAGAAAGATAAACAGAGTAGGTAACAAAATCGATTTTTGCCGCATCGCTTGCCACAGTTGGGCAACTTGTTTTTTGGTATTAACCGTTTCTGTTAATTCGGGAGAAGATGTGAGTTTTTCTTCTGCAATAAAACCTGAAACCATGACAACAATGATCGGGAACAGGGAAGTAATGCCAAATACCACTTGTACACTGACTCGTTCTAGGAGAAAGCCACTTAAATAAGCTGTAATTAATCCCCCGATCGCGGAAATGCCCCAGGTCAAAGACTGTAATGATCCCGCCCGTCCCAAGGATTCTTTGCGGGCCCGTTCTACCACGATGGAATCAACAATGACATCACTGACAGCAACGGAGAGAGAACTGACGAGTAACGCCAAGGTTGCTGCCCAAACCGTATGAACCGCGATCGCTAATGCCAGCCAAGCGCAACTTCCTAAACAACCCGATAAAATTAAATAGGGACGACGACGATAGCCAAAAATCGGTAAACCGTCCGAGAGCAAGCCAAATAACGGTTTAATCACCCAAGGCAGGGCCGCAATTCCCGTTAATGCTCCCATTTCGGCAGGCGTGAGTCCCAGTTCATCTTTCAGGAAAAAGCTAACCGCTAATCGGGCCAGTCCTAAAATTCCTTGTACGAAATAGACACTCAAAATGGCTAATAATTCTGGAGTGGGTTCATTGCCAAAGAGTAAGGTTTTTTGGACGTGGCTTTTAAATTGTTCTAGACGGTTGACAGAAACAAACATTCAAAAAAGAGATTCTTTGTAAAGGTTTATTAAAAAAACGTTACGTTGATCTTAACGTTACTATAGATGAAACAACTGTTTAAATTCTTTGTCATCATTATCTATGCATATTCCTCTGCTAGATAACATGAAGAGACCTCTTCCTTTTTTACTCACGCTTTTAGGGGTGGGGGTTATTGCTGTTGGTGGATTAACCTACCGTTTGGTACAGACACCCAAATCATCCATTGAGTTAGACAAATTAACGGTTCCCGCTACCAGTGAAAACCTGAAGGTAGAAATTAAAGCGACGGGGACAATTCAACCGATCCAAACGGTTAATATTAGCCCGAAAACGCCAGGCCGTCTTTTAGAGTTGTTTGTTGAACAAGGTGATCGCGTAGTACGGGGACAGAAATTAGCGGTTATGGAGAATCGAGATGTCTATGCCGAAGGGATGCAATCCCAAGCCCGATTTGAAGAGGCGATCGCTCGTTATAAAGAATTAGAAATCCGTATTCCCAGTGAAATTAAACAATTAGAAGCCGAAGTTAATCAAGCCCAAACCAGAGTAGCCCAAGCCCGATCCCAATTAGCGATCGCCCAAGACCGCCTCCGTCAAGCCCAAGCCCGTATTCCTGCTGATATTGATCAAATTCGTTCCCAGTTAAAAGCGGCAGAATCCAAACTACAACTGGCTGAAAACCGAGTTCAACGCAATCAAAATTTAATTGACGAAGGAGCCATTTCCCAAGACCGCTTTGATGAGATTTCCAACGATTATCTCAATGCCAAAGCTAATTTAATGGAATCCTTACAAAAATTAGACCAGGCAAAAAACACTGCTTCCCCCGAAATTAGCCAAATTGAACAACAAATTGAACAATTACGCGCGGCAGTCGCCGAATCCCAACGGGCCTTAGAAGGAAAAATCGCAGCCCTAGAACAACGTCAATTTACCGCAAAATCTGAACTCAATTCTCTGAAAGCCGCCGCCGCCGCCGCCCAAGCCGACCTAGAACGGGTTAAAATCCAATACCAAGACACCATCATCACGGCTCCTTTCGCAGGGATTATTACCCAAAAATACGCCACCCCAGGCTCTTTTGTAACCCCAACAACGTCCGCTTCTAGTACCGCTTCTGCCACCTCCACCTCTATTCTGGCATTAGCGAGAGGCTTAGAAGTCGTGGCTAGAGTCCCTGAAGTCGATATTTCTGGCCTAAAACTGGGTCAACCTGCAACGATTGTGGCGGATGCTTTCCCGAATGAAACCTTTCAAGGCAAAGTGGTTCGCATTGCGCCTGAAGCGATTATTGAAAATAATGTTACCTCCTTTGAAGTAACGGTGGGGTTAATCAACGGGCAAGATCAACTGCGTTCCAAAATGAATGCGGATGTTACTTTTATCGGCAATGAATTAAACAATGCTTTAACCGTTCCCAGTGTTGCCATTGTTAGCTTGGCGGGGAAAAAAGGGGTCATGGTTCCAGGCATTGATAATGAACCTAAATTTCAATCCGTAACAATTGGCTTAACGGTCGATGATAAAACCCAAATTTTGTCAGGATTAGATTCAGGGCAACGGGTATTTATTGATCTGCCTGATGACAAAAACCCACAAAAAAACAATGAATAATTAAAAAAATGGATTTTGCTGAAAGTTTTAAAATTGCCTCCTCCATGTTAATGGCCAATAAGCTCCGCAGTACCTTAACCATGTTAGGGATTATTATTGGGAATGCGTCGGTGATTGCCATGATTGGTATTGGTCAAGGGGCGCAACAATTGGCGGAAGAAAAGTTATCGGATTTAGGGCCAAATGTGATGTTTGTCTTACCTGGTTCTCGTAAAGCCCAGAATACAACTTTTGAACTTCCTCGTACTTTGGTCTTAGCCGATTCAGACGCGATCACCGCTCAAGTGCCAAGCATTGAAGGGGTTGCACCTGAAATTAATCGACGGCAATTGATGAGTTACCGTAACCAAAACACTAACGGATTAATTATCGGAACTACGCCTAATTATCAAGATATTCGCAGTTTTTATGTCGAGAAAGGTCGCTTTTTAACTTCGATGGATGTAGAGCGAGCCAAACGGGTTGTGGTCATTGGTAGCGAAATTGCGAAACGTTTTTTTAGGACACAAAATCCGATTGGAGAAAAAATTCGACTCAATAATATTAATTTTGAAATTATTGGGGTGATGGAAGAGAAAGGCTCTTTTTTAGGAAATAATCAGGATGAAGCGGTATTCATTCCCCTGACAACAATGGTGAGTCAAATTGTCGGGCGGACTTCTCCCTATGGCATTGAATTAAGTTGGATTAATGTTAAAGCGAAAGATGAACAAAGTATTCGCGCAGCCCAATTTCAAATCGAAAATTTAATTCGCTTACGCCACAAAATTCAAAATGAAGAGGATGATTTTAACGTCACAACGGCAAAACAAATGTTAGATATTGTGGGAACTGTTACAGGAGGATTAACGGTCATGTTAGCCGCGATCGCGAGTATTTCTCTGGTTGTGGGCGGCATTGGCGTGATGAATATTATGTTAGTTTCTGTCACCGAAAGAACTCAGGAGATCGGGTTAAGAAAAGCGATTGGAGCTAGTAAAAACGATATTTTAATGCAGTTTTTAATTGAAGCGGTTATTGTTTCGGCAATTGGTGGCGTTTTAGGGATCGCCATTGGTTCAGGAATTGTGGTGGTGATTGGCCTTGTTTCTCCTTTATCTGCTGGGGTTTCGGCTCCTGCGGTTTTACTTTCTTTGGGAATTTCTAGCACAATTGGGCTAATTTTTGGGGTAATTCCTGCTCAACGGGCAGCTAAGCTTGATCCCATTGTGGCATTAAGAACCGCTTAGGGTTTCTTCGGCGAACTAATTGGATTATTGGTGGATAACAAGTATGAATCCCTTTCGTCACACTAAAGATACTATCAGTTGAACAATATTTGAGAGCATTAAACTTAACATCTATCACGCTAAATCTAAGCTCAATTGAACATAGGGATCATTTTTGGATTTGTGTTTTTGTTCAGATAGGCGTAACTTGAGCCAATATTCATCAAACCAACCTTCCGAACTGCCAGGTAAGGCGCGATCGCGGATTAACCATTGCTCAAACACGGCTTCTCGTCTATCGGTGGGGGGCACAATTTGATAGATTCTGACAGTTTTCTTATTGATTCTTTTGGATTTGAGGGCAGTTAAACCATAACCAATTTCATTGAGGAAGCGACGAATAATGGTAATGGGGCTGGCATTATGGGCAATCCCAATCCCAACAACGGTTTTAATATCGGTGCGATTTTGAATGGCAATTTTGGCTAAGGCGACCAGATCACTATCGAGGGGACAAAGTTCTCGGTGGGGATTGGCTAACAAAACGGGAATGCCTAAAATATCCATCGTTCCAATAATGGCTCCTAATTGGGAACCGTTAAAGTCGGGTAAAAAGAGGCTACCGTGTCCCTGTTCGATCAGCTTTTTGGCTAATTGGGTATCGCGATCGGCTAGGTAGGGACGACCAAGGGTAAGGAAATAATGCAATCTTAATTTTTGATACCAGCCTTGATCGTCTAGGGTAATCAGTTCAGGTGTAATGGGGATGCCATATCGTTGTTGCAGTTCATATTTACGGATGGCTCGTCGTTCCTGAGCATTTTTGACCAGACGTTTTTTTAAGTTCTGATATTGTTGATCACTGAGAATGGGAGAGAGCGAGATCGCCTGACATTCGGCCTGATAATTTTGTTCTCGAACTTCGTTAATGGCATCAGAAAGTTGATTAGAAGCATTAGAACTGTCTGATTGGGAACTTGGGTTTTCCTCAACGGGTTTAAGTTGGGATTTCGGTAATTTTAATTCTAAATGGTGGTTTTCCTGTTGGAGATGGGCCAGCACCGCATCTCGATAATGGAGCATAGACGCATTAACCCGTACTGCCATTTTGGCCCAACAGAGTAGAGATTCCCCCTGAAAGCCAATATCTAAATCATCTAAATTTTCTAAGTCCGATTGCTGTAATAGGCGAATATTTAACTCAGTTAAACGATGGCCAGAAGTTAACAGAGCAGGAATAGAAGTTGAACCGTTGCCCACTTTATTAAACCCATAACCTGCCGCCCAGAGATAGCGAGGAACATTATCCCGAATCCGTCCTAAGGCTTGGCAAACGGAAGTGGCTGTTTGTACGCCCTGGGCAATACACCAAACCGAGGTGAAATGGCCTTTTAAGTCGATACTGACCCCCGTTTCAATGGAAGGGCTGGCTAACACCACATCGTATTGGGCCAAAACTTGATTTAAGTTACTCATACAGCCATAGGCGGGATGATTAGGATCGGTTAGGGATTCGGCATCAATGCGGAGGATTTTAGCCTTGGGAAATTGTTTATTAAGATAGGATTCTAAATTGAGCGTTCCCCAAGAACTGGTTAATTTTTGGGCAGAGAGGCAGACAAAAGGTTTCCCTCCTTCGCGGATATGTTGAACTAAGTGCTTAACTAAGCGTTTGGGATCATTTTCAGGGTAATGATGAACCGTCCAAGCGTCTTTTTCCTGCGGTTTCCATTGGTTGTGGACGATAAAGGGATCGAGGGGAATACCTGAAAGCGCGATTAAATATTCTAGGGAAATGTCGCTTAGGTCAGCATCGGAGACAATAACGCGGCCACTACTGCTGAGAACTGTTTGCAGGAGGGTTTTTAAAGTTTTAAGGATAGTAACCCGTTGAGAGCGACAGGTATCGGAATTGAGGGTATGCCATAGCACCTGCTCGACTTCATCAATAATAATTAAGCTATCGGCCCATTGTTCGGGATTGAATTGGGCTTGGGATTGGGGATGCAATGAATCAATACAAAGGCCGTAACCCAATACTTGACCCAAAGGATTTTCGCGGACTTCGCTGATGTGGGGCAGGCCAAAACGTTGACAGAGTTCTTCTACCAACCGCACCCGATGGCCAATGACGATAACGGGTTGGTGTTGAGCTAAGGCTTGGCTAACTAAGGCTTTTAATTGCTCGGTTTTGCCTGTTCCTTTGGGGGATTTAATAGCAACTAGTTTGGCTTCAGGCTTAATATCTAACTGGGGAAGATAACGGGCATTGATTTCTAAATTGGGGGTATAGGTTAATTGATTTAATTCCTGGGCTTTCCAAATATCGAAAGGCAGAGCGGATTCATAAGCTTGGACAAAGGCTTCTTCTCCCTGTTCGGCAATGAGATCATCTACCCCTTTTCCAAAGCGGTTATCCCAGGTAATAATTTTGACGGCACAGTTGGCTTTTTGAAATAAATAGCCTAAACGTTTAATGGCACTGTTAACGGATTTAACCGTTGTGGGTTTACTGTCCTGGTCGAAGGCAATATAAACTGCCCGCTTGGGATTGGCTAATTTTTTGAGGGGGGGAATTAAATAGGAAGTCCCAACTCGTTTTCCTGTTTCGTCTTTTGGGGTGCGGTAACCGTTATGGACTCCAGGTAACGCGATCGCGGCATAACCTGCGGATAAGAGGGCACCTGCTTTTTTAGCGCCTTCGGTAATACATAGGGGAACTTCGGGGTGTTTCATTAACCATTGCCAAAACCCAAAATCAGGCTGTTCGGGATCAATACTCGCTGGTAGAATAGGAATATTAGCGCGCTCAGCAATTCGTTCCCACAGATGGAGAGGAACCCGCAGTGCAAATAAGCCCGTTGGAGTTTGAGGCGGATGCTCGTATTTAATGACTTTGCCTTTTTGAGGATGAATTCGAGGAACATCAGGTTTAAAACATCCCCAGAGATCGGCCTCTCCCGTTAACAAATCCACACCTGAACACCACCATCCCCCTGCTTCTATATGGTCGTAGCGTTGCAAAATGGCATTGCTCACCCGTCCGTCATTGCGTCGAGGTAACCCTTCGGCATAGAGTAAATGTTCGGAGGGAGAGGCTCCTGTGAGAGATGTTACATTAAGGCGAATCAGTTGCTCATCAACACAACTTTGTTGCCATTCCTGTAAGTGATTCATCGGTGGGAAAGAGGGCGAACCCTATATCTAGTGTGTGTGGAGCTTTAATTGTAGGGGTAAGACACTAAATAGGGAAATGGCAAAATTTAGATTTTAGGTTGATTTTAAAGAAAGATAAAGACGCGATCGCGTTAAAGCTTAGCCTTAAGTGAGTTTAAATGTTTGTACTAATCAAAATTAACGCGAGTTCGACTGAAAGAGAAATTTGTCAAATACGCAGTCTGGTATTGCCAGAGAGAACCAAAGACTTAAAATAAGTGAGTGTTATGCAAGAGCGTAAAAAAAGACAGCGATCGCAACCGCATCCTGATTGATGGTTTGATAAAAAATATGCTTAAACATTTTATAACGGCGACATTCTGGAGTTTGGGCCTTCTTATTACGAGTCCTCAAGTCTTATTTGCTCAAAATCCAGTCTTAACGCCAGTTTCATCTGTTACTAATCCGGATTTAGTCGGTCGAGATGAGCAATTATGGAAAAAGGATCGCTCAGCCTTATTACAAGCAGTGGATCTAAGTTTGCGTTATTTAAATTCACCTAATGCAGCTAAAGCTTATCGCAACTATCCCGTTAAAGGCATTACTTTAGACAGAGTGAGACGTTCTCTCCTACGTTTTCGGACTCTATTGAAGCAGTCCCCTAATGCGGAAGCCTTACAAGCGGCAGTCAAAAGAGAATTTGTTTTTTATCAAGCTGCGGGGAATGATAATCAAGGAACGGTACATTTCACGGGTTATTTTGAACCCATTTATCAAGCCAGTCGTCGCAGAACCGCAGAATATCGTTATCCCCTTTACCGTAAACCCAGCAATTTTAACAGTTGGTCTAAACCCCACCCGACGCGATCGCAGTTAGAAGGAACGGATGGATTAGGGAATAGTAGCTTAATCAAAGGCGGGGAATTGGTCTGGTTTAAGGAACGCCTGGAACCCTATTTAGTGCAAATTCAAGGTTCGGCAAAATTACAATTAACCGACGGTAAAACCATTTCCGTTAGTTTCGATGGTAATACGGATTATCCCTACGTCAGCTTGGGGAAAGAATTAGTTAAAGATGGTATTTTTCAGCCAGGCGAATTAACACTACCCATTCTGATTGATTATCTTAAAAAACATCCCGAAGCGGTTGATCGCTATATTCCCCGCAATAATCGTTTTATTTTCTTCCGTGAAGCCCCTGCGACGGCCAGAGCAACGGGAAGTATAGGGGTTCCGGTCATTGCCGAACGCTCGATCGCGACGGATAAATCTTTGATGCCGCCGGGGGCTTTAGCCGCTTTAGTGACGCAAATTCCCAATGCCAATTTACAAAAAGAATGGGTAAGTCGCTATGTGTTAGACCACGATACGGGGAGTGCCATTCAAGGGCCTGGCCGAGTGGATATTTTTATGGGAACAGGGAAACTGGCCGGCGATCGCGCGGGATTAATGAGCGATGATGGGCAATTGTATTATTTATTGTTGAAATAGGTTGTGCAAAAATAGCCAAGTTAGCTTTCGAGAATTCCAAACAATAGCTTTCAAGGGTGATCTATGTCACTATTAATTAATCGTAAGGGATTATTTTAAGATATTCAGATTGAGTTTGTCTAAATCTCATCTTAGTTATCAATGTTGCCGTCTCCAACTGCTCTGACCGCTACTCAATTACAACTTCCCATCATTCGTGATCCCTTAATCGTTACGGTTGAGGCTAAGATCATCGAAGCGATCGCGCTGATGAGTACCCATAACCAAGACTGCGCCCTCAGTTGTGATATCAATGGAGAACGGCATTTACAACTGACTAAGGCCAAAAGTAGTTGTGTGTTGATTGTAGATGGCGATCAATTGGTGGGGATTATCACCGAACGGGATTTAGTCCGCATTAGTGCAAGACAAGATCATTTGGCAGAAACGACCATTGCTGAAGTGATGGTTTCTCCCGTTCATACCCTCAAAGAGTCGGATTTTACCGATATTTTTGCCGCTATTAATTGTTTCCAAACCTATCACATTCGTCACTTACCCCTAATCAGCGATCGCGGTGAAGTGGTCGGTTTATTAACTCACGAAAGTTTACGGCAGATTTTGCAACCTGTCGATCTATTGCGGTTGCGAACCGTTGCTGAGGTAATGACAACCCAGGTCATTTGTAGTCCTCCCACTGCGTCGATTTTAGAATTAACCCAATTAATGTCGAACCATCGGGTCAGTTCTGTGGTGATTGCCGAAAACAGAGATGATGGTGCATCCTATCCCATTGGCATTATTACGGAGCGAGATATTGTCCAATTCTTAAACTTGAATTTGGATTTTGCCAAGATTGACGCGCAAACGGTAATGAGTAGCCCTGTCTTCTCGGTTGATCCCGACATCTCGCTCTGGTCAACCCATAACGTCATGCAGGAGCGGCAAATTAATCGCTTAGTGGTGGCCGATGAACAGGGACGATTACAGGGAATTGTTACCCAAACAACCTTGTTAAATGCCCTTGATCCGTTAGAAATTTATCAGTTAGTTAACACCTTAGAACAGAAATTATCGCAATTAAAAACGGAAAATTGGCAACTTTTACAAAATCGCAATCTTGAATTAGAAAAGTTAGTCGAAGAACGAACCGTTGCCTTGCGAGAAAGCCATGAAATTTTTCGGCAATTTGCGGATAACCACCAGGGGGTAATGGCAATTTTTGATAGTGAGCGATTCGGCAATCGAGTGCTCTATGTCAGCCCTGCCTATGAAAAAATTTGGGGCCGAAGTTGTGAGGATTTATATCAAAATCCCGCTATTTGGCTGGATGATGTCCATCCCGATGACCGCGATCGCGTCACCCAAGCCTATCTGTGCGGGAAACATGAGGGTATTTTCAACGAAGAGTATCGTATTATTCGTCCCGATGGGGAAATTCGCTGGATTTGGGGACGGTCTTTTCCCATTAAAAATATTGCGGGAGAAATTTACCGTATAGGGGGAATTGCTGAAGATATTACCGAACGCAAACAACGTGAAGCCGAATATCAACAAACCCAAGAAGCCCTACGCCAGTCAGAAGTCGAACTGCGAAGCTTACTGTCGGGCATGACAGATTATATTTTTGTCCTCAGTCATGAAGGACGTTATCTTAAAACGGCTCCCAATCATCCTGAAACGTCGGTAAAGATTGGCTCCCTGTTACATGAGCATTTTCCCAAAGACATTGCAGACTATTTTTTAACCCATATCCAAAAAGTTCTCGCTTCTCAACAAGCCCAGCAAATTGAGTATCCTTTGAATCTAGACGGAAAAGAGCAGTGGTTTTCAACCATGATTTCTCCGCTTACAGAAGATTCTATTCTTTGGGTAGCACGAAATATTAGTGATGCCAAACAGCGCGAAGTGGAGCGTAAACAAGCCGAACTCAAACTCGAACAACAGGAGAAATTTTTACGAACGGTTATTGATACCTCTCAAAATCGAATTTTTGTTAACGATCAAGTCGGTAATTACCTATTAGCCAATCAAGCCAGTGCTCAATACTATCAATTATCGGTTGAGGATTTACTTGCCAAAAATCTAGCTGATCTGGAGTTCAATCCAGATACCTTGAAAATGATTCAACAGATCAATGAAACGGTCATTAACAGCGATCGCGAACAGATCATTCCCGCCGCAAAAACCCTTAACCCATCAGGGCAAGAAGAGTGGTGGCAGTGGCAAAAATACCCGATTACGGTTCCGCGAGATAATACCTGTGCCGTGTTAAGCGTCGGCGTTAATATTACCGAACAAAAACAAGCCGAAGAACGCCTCAAAGAAAGCGAACAACGATTACGGGAAAGTGAATCCCTTTTAAGTGCCATGTTTGAAGGCTCTGCGGTTGGCATCGTGGTAGTGGATACCAATGGCTACTTTGTACAAACCAATACGGCTTATCGAAAAATGGTAGGTTATTCAGCCTTAGAGCTTAAAAATAAGACCTTCTTAGACTTTACCCATCCCAATTATCAGGCAAAAAATTGGCAACTCTTTCAAGCGGTTGTTCAAGGAAAGCAAGCCAGCTTTCAACTTGAAAAACCCTATGATTGTCGTGATGGAAGTTCTCTCTGGGTAAGAGTAACGGCTTCTAAAATTACTAGCGATCCTGATAAGCCGACATTATTAGTCCAAGTCATTGAAGACATTAGTGCCCAAAAGCAAGCTCAAGAGCAGATTCAGCACAATGCCCTCCACGATCCCCTGACAAATTTGCCCAATCGTACTCTGCTAATGGAACGCCTTGAATTAGCCATCAAACGAGCTAAAAGGGTAAAAAATTATAATTTTGCACTACTATTTTTAGATTTAGACCGCTTTAAAATTATTAACGACAGTCTAGGCCATTTAGTGGGTGATCAATTGCTCATTCATATCGCGGATAAACTGAAAAGCTATCTCCGAGAGACGGATTTAGTGGCGCGTTTAGGGGGTGATGAATTTGTCATCTTGCTAGAAGATATTGACGATATTGAACAGGCTTCCCTAATTGCAGAACGAATTTTAAAGGATTGCCGACTACCGTTTATGGTTGGTGATTACGAAATGTCTATTAATACGAGTATTGGTCTAGTGTTAGCGTCTCAAAATTACGAAAAGGCCTCAGATTTGCTACGAGATGCAGATATTGCCATGTATAAAGCCAAAGCGCAAGGAGGCAATAACTATCGAATTTTTGATAGCAACATGCACATTCAAGCCTTAAGTCGTTTGACCTTGGAAACCTCTTTGCGTAAAGCCTTAAACCGTGATGAATTTGTGGTTTATTATCAACCCATTATGGATATCGTCAGCGATCGCCTGATTGGATTTGAAGCCTTGATCCGTTGGCAACACCCAGAACGCGGTTTGCTTTCCCCTAATTACTTTATGCCGATCGCCGAAGAGACAGGCCTAGTGATTGGGATTGATCGGTGGGTGATTGAATCTGCTTGTCGACAAGTTGCCCAATGGCAAGACCGCTTTAGTTGCCGTTTTCCCTTGAAAGTAAGTCTAAACCTCTCAGCCCATCATCTACAAAAAACGAGCCTTATTCAAGATATTGATGCTATTTTAAGTTGTACTGGATTGGCAGGAGAAGCTATTGCGTTAGAAATTACAGAAAGTATGCTGATTGAAAACATCAATCAAAGTATTCAGATTTTAGAACAACTTAAAGCGCGAAATATTCAAATTAGTATTGATGATTTTGGAACAGGTTATTCTTCTTTAAACTATCTCCATCGTTTACCGGCAGATAATTTAAAAATTGACCGTTCTTTTGTCAGTCAAATGCAAGAAGGCAACCGTAACTATCAGGTTGTTAGTACTATTATTGCCTTAAGTAATCAGTTAGGATTAACCGTTATCGGTGAAGGTATTGAAACTCATCAACAACTTCAATGGTTAAGACATTTAGGATGCGAATTTGGCCAAGGCTATCTTTTCTCTAAACCTCTAGCGGCCTCAGAAATTGAAACTAATTTTCTGATAACTAATTGCCAAATTTTAGCTCAATCAGTTTTTTAAAATCAATTTGAAAGATACAATTCATTTATTATTTTTAATAATTTAACAAATTAGCGATAAAACTTAACTACGGCATTAATAACTTAATTTCAGAGCATTTACAGGAACCTGTTCCCAAGATTCAACCGTTCTTAATTGGGCCGACCAGCCTTCATTTTTCTGCTGCTCTGTTAAATTCTTTAACCAAGTTTCATGACAGTCTTTGGCTGATTGCTCATCTAGACAAGCAATACAAGAATAGACAATACCGGAAGGATCAACTTGTTCATTTACCCAAATCTTCATTATGGCTTAACCTTGATTGAGAATTAATTAGAATGTCAGGCTTGATAAGTGTTAACGAAGTGTTAACAAAATATTGCTAAAAGTATGACTTAAAAATAGTTGCAATAGTATACCTCGCAATAGCATTAATCTATCACAATTTATCAAACAGGGTAAGCCCTACTTATTACTTATTTACAGTAGATTTACAATAAATCTAGAATTTAACTTGCTCGATGTAACCCGAATTTTGATCATAAATCTGTTCTTTTCCGGATGAATCAATTTTAAATAAAGCTAAATTTTGATCCACAATTCCTTTTAAATACATCTCACCCGCCGAGTTTCCGCCCAAATCAATGAAGCCATCAATCTTGTGGTTTTTAGAGTCAAAATCTAATTGTAAATACGAATTTTGCGAAAAGTAATGTTTAATATTCTCATAGGTTTTAATTTTTTTGCCTGAAGGATTGTAAATAGAAACCGTTAAGCTTTCAATCTTTTTTGCGTTAGATCTTTCAACAGGCTCTTTATCTTCTGCATAAGTCAAACTGCCTTGCACCGAATAGCCTTTTTCTCCTTCCCAGCGAAAGTCAAGAGTCGTGGCTACAGCGATCGCGCTCAGGTCTCCGAACAGGATGACAATAACAACACAAAATGCAAAAAATAATTGAAGAATTCGGTATGGCATCTAACTTTGAGTATTCAGCAATAAGGTTGTGCGGAGGGTTCCTGCTCGTTCAGAATAGACGGTAATTTCAATTTCGCTATTCTCTGCCCCCTTAATAACCCATTCTAAATGGCGACGATAATCGATTCCCCCCGCATTGGAAATAAAGGAGAAAAAGGCTTTATTAGAACGACCTTCTAAATGTTCAATTTCCTGTTCCTGTTTGCCACTAATGAGTTTGACTCCTTCAGGTAGCGAAAGAATTATCTCAATCGGACGCACTGCTTTTTGCTGCAAACTTTTTTGACTAGTGTAGGTCGGTAAAAATCCTTGATTTTCTATTTGAACAACAACATGGTAAATATCTGCCCCTTGATAACTGACATCGGTTCGGGCGATCGCTAAACGGGGAGACATTAAAGCATGAGCGATCGCGAAGTTTGCTTGCTTCTCACAGATTTCAGGTAAATATTGAGCAGGGGCATTTTGCCACACCGCTTTTTCATCCCAGCCGTCCCAATTGAGGATGGTCAAACGGCTGCCAATTAATAAAACCCCTTCCCCCTAGCTCCTCATCGTTCCATTTCATCAGCAGTAAATCATCTTCAGGCGGATGCCAACTAAACCAACGAATGTAATCCTCTTTTTTGACTCCTGCTTGCGTCGGCGCATCCCACAGTTCAATCGTGAAACCATACCAACCGTAGTGGTCATAACCATAGTCATCCATCACCCCCGTCGTAATTTCCTTGGGATGGTAACGAAAGTCATGGTAAGCCGAAATGCACTTATAACCTGTTAACGCCTCTCCCTTTTCCCCAATCAGTTTATAGGTTTCGAGATCCTCAACGGGAAAATGCTCATCGGGATGGGTACTGTAGGGACGAAGAATCACGGCTGAATAGGTGTGATAACTAATAAAGCCATTAATATTACGATTCTGTTGCCAAAATTCTGCCTCAGCGCGGGTTTCAGGTTCCGAAAAAGGAAAATCGCCCGCCCCAGGTTGTTGTCCTTCAGGAACCCAGAGATGGGGGTAATTGCGGTTAAAATCCATGCCTTCTAAAGAAGGAGCAAGTTTAAATTCATAGCCATCGTAATTAACAATCCGCCCCTCAGGCAGCAAGGTATAGTAGGTTCCGCCAAAATCTTCAGGTTCCCGACGAATCATCAAACGAGGGTCTTGCTCAGAGATTTTCCAGGCTCCGCAATCGTCTTGAATTCGCATTTGCAGAATCAACCCATCCCCATTAATATCCTCCCGATGCAAACCATCCTGTTCTTCAGGATAGGGATAGGGGCGAATACTGGAACGCAGACGGTAAGGGGTGGTTAAGTACTTTTCGGCCCCATCGATCGCTAAGCGGGGAAGAATATAAACGGTATAGTTGTCCAACAAACGAGTAATTTGCTCATCTTGCCCATACTGGGTGACTAGCTTATACAACAAGTAGAGAGCAACCGCCGATCCTGTGACTTCTCCTGCGTGCGTATTGGCATCCACCCAATAACCTGGTTTTTCTAAATAATTGCCTGTATTTTGTTGCGTTAAAATGGCAACCCAAATGTCCTTTCCTGCATAGCTTTTCCCAATTACTTGCAACTGTACTAACTGGGGATAACTTTTGGCCATTGTTTCAAGAAATTCAACAATTTCAGAATAGACAAAATAATGACTAAAATTGAAAGAAGGGTAAGTCATAAATAGTTGACTAGATTTTATCTAAGCTAAAAAAGTGCATTTATTGTTACTTTACAGTTTATAAGAAATTAAACTGGTAGAACAGTTAAAAAAGAGGCATAATTTGTCTGTTAACAAATAATTTTTTAAGTTTACGATCAAAATAGAATTTTTCGGTTAACATATCTATTCTATGCAGCCTAACTCTTTCCGCCCGCATTCTCTACTGCTTACTATCGGTCTTATTATGTTAAGTACCATCGCTCCCGTTGATGCTCAAGTTCAGGAAAAAATGTTACGCACTTTGACAGTGACCGGAGAAGGAGTCGAAACAGTGGCCACCAGTTTGACCGAAGTTCAGTTGGGGATTGAGGTGAATGCCCGTTCGGCGGATATTGTGCAAAGAGAGGCGGCTAAACAGACAGCAGCCGTAATTGATTTTTTACGTTCGCGTCAGGTGGACAAACTCCAAACAGTCGGGATTCAATTGCAGCCCAACTACGACTACAGTAATAACCAACGAAAGTTGCTGGGCTATACCGCAACCAATATGATTAGTTTTCGGACAAAGACGGAGCAAGTCGGATCTTTATTAGATGAAGCGGTTAAGGTAGGAGCAACTCGAATTAATGGCGTAAGTTTTTTAGCTAGTGATCAAATGATTGAAGCGGCCCAAAAAGAAGCCTTAAAAAAAGCTACGATTGAAGCTCGATTACAAGCTGAAGCGGTTTTCCAAGCTCTAAACATTCAAGCCAAAGATATTGTCAGCGTGCAAGTTAATGGCGCGACTCCTCCGATTGTGCCCAAAATGCAAGCTGATTATATGATGAGAGCTGCGAATGCTGCCCCACCAACTCCTGTGATCGGTGGAGAACAGACGGTCAGAGCTTCGGTTACCCTACAGATTGCCTATTAATCTCTGTGGCGATCGCTACCATTCTTAGAATATTTAAAGGAATGTCGTGGGGGAATAACGTTACAATGAAAGACGCGACTTCATTTCTAGCCGCCATTGCGTATTTATAAAACGTTCGATCTATCATCCCAATGGTAACAACCCCGACTGTCCCGACCAATAAAGTTTCTAAAGTAGAAGAGATTAAAGATCGCAGTAATTATCTCCGAGAGCCTGTTGCGACGCAAATATTAGAAGATACGACACATTTTACCGAAGATGCCATCCAAATCCTTAAGTTTCATGGCTCCTATCAACAGGATAACCGTGATAATCGGGTCAAGGGACAGGAAAAGGATTACCAAATGATGCTGCGTACCCGTAGCCCAGGGGGGTATATCCCCGCTCAACTCTATTTAGCCCTTGATGATCTCGCCGATCAATACGGCAACGGCACGTTACGGGCCACGACTCGCCAAGGTTTCCAACTCCACGGCATTCTTAAAAAGAATCTGAAGACCGCGATCGCGACCATCGTAAAAAATATGGGATCGACCTTAGGGGCTTGCGGAGATATCAACCGTAACGTCATGGCTCCCCCTGCTCCTTTTCGGAATCGTCCTGAATATGGCTATGCCTGGGAATATGCCCATCGAATTGCAGATTTGCTCAGCCCCCAAACGGGTGCTTATTACGAGATTTGGTTAGACGGAGAAAAGGCAATTAGTGCCGAAGAAGCGCCTGAAGTCAAAGCCGCACGACAACGTAGCTTAAACGGAATTAATAAAACAGACACAGTAGAGCCGATCTATGGGGAACACTACATGCCCCGTAAGTTTAAAATCAGTGTCACGGTGCCTGGGGATAACTCTATTGATGTCTATACCCATGATGTCAGCTTGGTGGTAATCACCAATGCTCAAGGGGAATTAGAGGGCTTTAATATCCTTGCAGGTGGTGGTTTAGGTCGGACTCATAATAAAGAAGAAACCTTTCCCCGTGCAGCCGATCCCATTGGCTATGTGGCTAAAGATGATGTTTATGATGCGGTCAAAGCTATTGTCGCCACTCAACGGGATTACGGCGATCGCGTCAACCGTCGTCATGCACGGATGAAATATTTATTAGAAGATTGGGGCGTAGAAAAATTTCGGCAACAAGTTGAAAGTTATCTTGGAAAACCTTTTGAACCCTTTAAACCCTTACCTGAGTGGAAATACGAAGACTACTTGGGATGGCATGAACAGGGAGATGGCAAACTGTTCTTTGGCTTGTCGGTGGAAAACGGTCGAGTCAAGGATGACGAAGAGTTTCAACTTAAAACCGCCCTACGGAAAATTGTTGAACAATTCCAAGTGCCCATTTGTTTAACCCCTAATCATAATATTCTGCTCTACGAGATTGAACCCTCGCAAAAATCGAAAATTGAAGCCATTTTTCAAGAACATCATGTTGTCACCAATGCGGCGAAAATTGACAATTTGGTGCGCTATTCGATGGCCTGTCCTGCCCTGCCGACTTGTGGTTTAGCGGTCACAGAATCAGAACGGGCTTTACCAGGTATTAATCAGCGCATTCGAGCCGTATTGAAAAAAGTGGGTTTAGGCAAAGAATCCTTCGTGGTACGGATGACAGGTTGCCCCAACGGTTGCGCTCGGCCCTATATGGCGGAATTGGGTTTTGTCGGGAGTGCCCCCGATACCTATCAAATTTGGTTAGGTGGTTCACCCCATCAAACTCGTTTAGCTCAGGCTTATTTAGATAAATTAGTCATTAACGATCTCGAAACGTTCTTAGAACCTCTGTTGGTGTATTTCAAGCAAGATCGAAAACCCTCAGAAAGTTTTGGCGACTTCTGTCATCGAGTTGGGTTTGATGCGTTACGGCAATTTTCGGCCAGTTATGAACCCCCTGCGGTTAAACAACGGTCTTCTCGCGATCGCAAAAATCAAAATCGAGTCAGTTTAGCCGATGAGTTATTTGTCCAACTCAAAGAAGCGTCCTTAACCGAAAAGCGGCCCATGAACCAGATTATTAATGAAGCCTTAACCGATTATTTTGCTCAAAAAGGGAATTAATACTGTTTCATGACTATTACAAAGCAATCACTACAACAGGTCATCATTTACACCGATGGAGCTTGTTTAGGTAACCCTGGGCCAGGGGGTTATGGTGTGGTTTTGTTATACAACAACCATCGCCGCGAACTTTCGGAAGGATTTCGCTTAACCACCAATAATCGCATGGAAATGATGGCCGCGATCGCGGGATTGGAAGCATTGAAAAATCCTTGCTCTGTGACACTTTACAGTGATTCCCAATATCTTGTTGATGCCATGACCAAAGGCTGGGCTAAAAAATGGCAAGCCAACAACTGGAAACGTAACGCCAAAGACAAAGCCAAAAATCCCGATCTCTGGGAAAGATTATTAACCCTCTGTAACCACCATGAGGTGAAATTCATTTGGGTAAGGGGTCATGCGGGAAATACGGAAAACGAGAACTGCGATCGCTTAGCGGTAGCAGCAGCCAAACAAACTAATCTTTTATTAGATCAAGGCTATAAACCTTAAAGCTCAGGAAACAAAAGAAATATTTAAGAGTTTCAGGCAGGTAATATGCCCAGAATTTATTCTTTTCTTTCCATAAAATGCCAGAGTTTGTCTAACTCAACAACTGCGGCTATTCCAAATTCTGGCTTTTCCTTGTTGAGCTTAATGCAAGGGTTTTTCACCGTTTTCTTTCGGACAACTTTTCAAACACGTTCTTAGCTTAATCGTTGTTTTAACCAGAAAGCGAATAGGGGCCAGGCGACTTGATAACCTAATTTTGGCCCATAAATTAATCCTTTTTGTTCCAATCCTAATAAGGCTCCTTGCAAACCACCACCTTTAGAGAGTTGATGTTTGCGGATGTAATCTTTGGCGTGGGGGCTATCGGTCGGATCGCTGGCTAAACTTTCTAATACCCTGGCTTGAATGGGGGGTAAAAGAAGCAATAAAGATTCAAAGATTTGGGCGCGGTCTTCAATTAACGCGAGGCTACTACGGTGGACGTGATGGAGTTGAATAACGTTTTTAATCGTAGAATGGGCAATCGATGCGGCGTTAAGACCGTTTTTGGGGAGAATGCAAAAGTTCCAATCGTCAATTTCTAAGGTTTCGACCCGATATTCTAGCCATAAACGACGAGCTAAGGCGATCGCGTCTCCAATGTGCCCCTGTACATAATCAAGAAATAATTCCAAAGCATCTGACTTAAACTTTAATCCCCGTGCTGCCATGAGATTTAATAGCCAATCTTGCAATTCTTCACGCTCAAGGGGCGCAAGGCTGATGGCTTTGAGGTGGTTATCATTAACCCAATTTTCTAGGACAATGCCGACAATGACGTAATTAATGCGGTCTTGACGTTGAATTTCTTGTTTTAGATAGGCTTCCCATTGACCTGAGCGATCCCAGGAACGGATATGGGGAAAATTGTGGAAGACAAAAACGACACGGCTGTTGAGTTGTTCGGCGATCGCTTGGGGTAAAGCCAACAGAACTTGAAAAATCGGCCACTCTTCTTTGGAATTTCCCTTCCAGGTTAAATGGGGACGATGGGCAAACGTCTTTTCAATTTGCAGAGAATGGGTTTGACAATAGGCTTCAATTAAGGGTAACTCATTGGGAAAAACGTCTAACAAGCCTTCGGCTAATAGGTTCAAAAATTGGGATGATGTGGTGGCCTTGAGGCAATCAATTTCCATAACTTTGGCCCCTACCTGTTGCGCTGCGAGTTGGATCAGCGATCGCCGACCGCTTCCTGCTACCCCTGCCACCATCAAATCCTCATCTGCCGCTAAATATTGGCTAACAGCTTGAATCTCGTCTTTTCTCAACAGTAGTGAAGGATTAAGCGGAAACGATTCAGGGTTTTGAGTTAAGGGTAAAGTCATTCTAAAAAGTTAATCCGAAAAGTTTGAGTGAGCAACTTTTAATACGGATACATCAATAGTGAAGCATTAAAGCACGAAAAAAGGTTGCACGACAATGATTTGAGTGTTTTCTCTGGTAGGGATTGAAAATAATTTCCCCCAATCCTGTCTTGCAACATTGACTCTATTTAATAGTATTATAGCTGGATATTAATACGCTTTTTTAGTGTCAATCCCCTAAGACGGTTTATTTATGCCCTCTTCTTCTTCTGTTATTCCCCCTCATTCTGTTGCCTGGCAATCCCTTAGTCCCGATCAGGCAATTGCAACCCTCAATAGCGATCGCGCCCAAGGCTTAAGTCAAACCCAAGTCCAAGAAAATTTGCAAGGCTACGGCACTAACGAATTAGTTGAAACAGGCGGGCGGACATCCTTCGAGATTCTTGTCGATCAGTTTAAAAACATCATGTTAATTATGCTGATCGCAGTGGCGATTATTTCGGCTGCCTTGGATATTCACCAATCTATGACTTCAGGGGAATTTGTTTTTCCAAAAGACGCGATCGCGATTTTTGTCGTCGTTTTACTGAATGGGGTTTTAGGCTATATCCAGGAAAGTGGGGCAGAAAAAGCCTTAGCCGCCCTGAAAAACTTAGCCTCTTCTAAAGTTAGGGTTATTCGTGAGGGTAAAACCGAAGAAATCGACTCCAAGGAATTAGTCCCAGGCGACATTATGTTACTGGAAGCAGGGGTGAAAGTGCCTGCCGATGGGCGCATTTTAGAAGCTGCCAATTTACAAGTTCGGGAGGCGGCCTTAACGGGAGAAGCTGAAGCGGTTATTAAACACAGTGAGATTACCTTACCTGAAGAAAGTCTGGTTGGCGATCGCGTCAATTTAGTCTTTTCAGGAACCGAAGTGGTACAGGGACGGGCAACGGTTGTCGTCACAGAAACAGGGATGCGAACCGAACTCGGAAAAATCGCTTCTGCCCTACAATCGGTGGAATCCGAACCCACACCGTTACAAAAACGGATGACCCAATTGGGTAACGTACTGGTGACGGGATCTCTTATTTTGGTCGCGATCGTTATTGGGGTTGGAACCTGGATGCAGCCGAATCTGTTCCAGCAATTAGTGGAAGTGTCCTTAAGTATGGCGGTTGCGGTTGTCCCTGAAGGATTACCTGCGGTTATTACCGTCACCTTGGCTTTGGGAACTCAACGCATGGTCAAACAAAATGCTCTGATTCGCAAACTAACCGCCGTAGAAACCTTGGGATCAGTCACAACCATTTGTTCCGATAAAACGGGAACCCTAACCCAAAACAAAATGGTCGTCCAAGCCGTTTATACCGATAGTTTGGATTTACACGTCACAGGCGAAGGCTATAACCCCGTCGGAGAATTTCAAACAACAGAACTAAATTCCGTAGAGGCCCAATCCCAACCTGAATTGCAGTCTCTTCTGATGGCCTGTTTATTGTGTAATGATGCCGTCTTGCAAAAAGAAAATGGAGAATGGGCGATTTTAGGCGACCCAACCGAAGGGGCCTTACTCGCAGTTGCAGGGAAAGCGGGTTTATTCAAACATGACCGCGAGCATTTATTGCCCCGTGTGGCGGAATTGCCTTTTTCTTCTGAACGGAAACGGATGAGTGTTTTTATTGCCAATGAGTCGCAATCCTTAACGGCTGACGCTTCAAGCATTGTCATGTACGTCAAAGGATCGCCTGAGTTAACCCTAGAACGCTGTACCCATATCCAAATTGGCGATCGCATTGAACCGTTAACCGACGAACAACGAACCCGTATTTTAGAGAAAAATAACCAACTAGCAGGTAATGGCCTGCGGGTTTTAGGATTTGCCAGTAAGGGCGTTAGGGAAGTTTCCAATCAATCAGAAGATGAAGCCGAGCGGGATCTCACCTGGTTAGGATTAGTGGGAATGTTAGATGCTCCCCGTCCTGAAGTCCGAGAAGCCGTGGCCAAATGTCGGGCGGCGGGAATTCGTCCGGTGATGATTACAGGCGACCATCCCTTAACGGCCCAGGCGATCGCGCTCGATTTAGGCATTGCCCAAGCAGGCCATCAGGCCATAACAGGACGAGAACTGGAAGCCATGAGCGATGATGACCTCGAAAAAATAGTTGAGGAAATAGACGTTTATGCCCGCGTCTCCCCTGAACACAAATTACGCATTGTCCAAGCCCTACGCCGTCAGCATGAAGTTGTGGCCATGACGGGAGATGGGGTCAATGATGCACCTGCTCTTAAACAAGCCGATATTGGTGTCGCAATGGGGATTACGGGAACCGATGTCAGCAAAGAAGCCAGTGATATGGTGCTATTGGATGATAACTTTGCCACCATTGTTTCTGCCGTTGAAGAAGGTCGGGTGGTTTATTCCAATATTCGCCGTTTTATTCGTTATATCTTGGGCAGTAACATCGGAGAGGTGATTACCATTGCGGCGGCTCCGATGATTGGCTTAGGGGGTGTTCCCTTATCTCCTTTGCAAATTTTGTGGATGAATTTAGTGACCGATGGGGTTCCTGCATTGGCTCTGGCGGTTGAACCTGGCAGCCCCTTAATGATGCAACAACCTCCTAAAGACACCAAAGAAAGTATTTTTGCCAGGGGTTTGGGTTCCTACATGATCCGCTTAGGGATCATTCTGGCGGTTATCACTATCGGCGTAATGGTTTGGGCCTATGGTTACACCCAAGAAAATACGGCGAATGGAACCTTAGACGGCGATCGCTGGAAAACCATTGTTTTTACCACGCTTTGTATTGCCCAAATGGGTCATGCCTTAGCAGTCCGTTCTCTCAATCGCTTAACCATTGAAATGAATCCGTTTTCCAATCCCTTTTTATTAATTTCCGTTATTGTCACCACCCTATTACAGTTACTCTTAATTTATGTAGAACCGCTTCGGACTTTTTTCGGGACTCATTATTTACCATTTAATGAATTAATGGTTTGCTTTGGAGCCAGTGTTTTAATCTTTATTTGGATTGAATTGGAAAAAGTGGTTATTCGCCTTTATCACGCCCGATTTAGACGCTAAAGACCACTTATCAAGTTATCAAACGTTATTAGCCCTTTATTATTGCCGTTAAGGTTGTATTAGAGTTTCATTTCTGATACCAACCTTAGCGGTTTATATTGTTGAAAAGTTTTGCGCTCAAGACAAATTAAATCGTTTTTAATTAATACAATTTCCTGTTGTCGGAGTCGCACCATTAAACGCGTGATCGTTACTCTAGTGGCCCGAATCGCACTGCCAATTTGGGCATGGGTCAGGGGATAGGGGAAACAATATCCCTCAGCAATCGGTTGGCCGTATTCAGCCATTAATAGGGCTAAAAAACTCAATAACCTTTCTAGGGTCGATTTTTGCCCTAATATATTGATCCAAATTAATTGGGATTGGTAATGGCGACGGAAAGCATCAAGAATACCTAGATGGAGAGTAGGCCATTGAATTAACTCATTCCAATACAGCCAAATGACGGAAGTTTCATCGATTTGGGCATAGGCTTCTAGGACAAAAGAGGATTGGGACGCAATTTCAAAGGGACGCTCTCCTCCGATAAAGCTTAATAACACAGGAGATATGCTGTCTCCATTTTCATCCAATGGCGTGGCACTGCGACTGATCAACCGAACTGCTCCTTGATGCACAATGTATATTAACCCTGAGCGAGTTGGGATAAAGCTATCTTTAATAAATGTGCGATCGCGGTAATGGGCCTGTCCCCACTGCACCAGTTCCGACATCGTTGACAAGGCTTGGGCATCGGACGTTGACATATAAGAATTAATAGTTTTTTAGGGAAAAATGATGTAAAAAAATGTCGGATTAAAGCACGGGTTACAAGCTGAATAAAATAACAGAATTAAGCGGAAATTTTAGATTCAGATTTTTGCACCTAGTATAAATCAAAAATGACGAAACTCCGTTATTTAACAATTAACCTTAAAAAAAATAACGATTTACACTCTCTCTTGTCCTTTAAAAGCTGTTTGCAGCAATCGATTTATGAGCATTTGACAGCGATCGCGCCAATTGATCCCCTTGTTCAAGAATGGGTTTCTTTCCTGACTGCCAGTGAAATTCCCCTTACGCCAATTGTGGAACCTTGCCAATTATCGTTTCGGTCGGCGATCGCGTTCAAACTCGCTAAATATTTCCCATTAACGGTTACAGATTTATCATCTCAATTAGGATCAAGATTAGGAAACCATGTTCAGTCAAACAACAATACAGAGGTTTGGATAAAAGTTCAAATTATTGAGCATAATTGGCTCGTTTTTAGCTGCGATTACCGTTATTTCCCAGTTTGGTTAGCCCATCTTGCTCAAGCATTTATACAAAACTCTCAACCTGATCCTACTCAAGGTATTACGGCATCCTCTCCAGCAGCTTACTGTCAATATGCCCATGCTCGTGCTTGTTCCGTACTGCGTTTAATCAATCAACAGGAATTTGGGGATTTATCGCAATTACCAGAATTACCCATAAATTTACCAACTTCGGCGCGATCGCTACTTGAGCAAATATTACGCACGACGGATCAACTCACAGGAGGAAAGTCAGAAAATTGGTTAAAGGTGACAGTTCATTTGAGTGAGGCTTTTTTAAGTTTTGATAAGGATTTTAATCTAGTCCAGTATCAAGAAGATAGAAATCAGGGTTTATGGGCTTTTAAAAGACTTTTACTCCTCAATACTCGATTTATATTACAAGAACTGTTAGTTACTCAATTAAACCTGGCTGCTCCTGAGGAATTGTAAAAAATCTTAATAAAAAAATGAGCCAATAAGTAAAGATACTGTATATTAATGATAAGTGTGAGGAGCGAACCAGTCGGAGAGCCGAGACGAAACACGGAAAGTCGTCGGTTCTCTTTCTGATCTTAGGGTCTTTTCTTCCTTTTTAAGATTGTGGTCAGCGTAAGGATAGGGTAAGTTGTTTAGAGAACCAGAGAATTTACCGTCGAGAAAAGTAACCTAGAGCATGACCCCCATCCCCCAACTCAACGATACCTTGACTCTGTTTTTGAGCCAAGTCTTACTATCTTTACCTTTTTTGCTCTTAGGAATACTGATTTCCAGTCTGCTTTTGGTTTTTGTGGATGAGCATAAATTAATTGCCCGTTTTCCTCGCAATCGTATTCTCAATAGTATTTTGGGCAGTAGCGTAGGGATTATCTTACCTGTGGGTCAATATGGGGTCATTCCAGTGGTACGGAGGTTACTATTGCAGGGCGCGCCCCTTCCTTTTGCTATTAGCTTTCTCGTTGCAGGGCCAACCGTTAATCCCATTGTCATTTGGTTTACCCTCTCTGCTCTGGCTTCCCAACCTCGGTTAATTTTTCTGCGAATTGTTTTGACCTGGTTTATGGCTTTCGTCATTGCTTTGGTGTTCAGTTCCTATCGGGAAAAACCTGCATCTGACGTAGTGTTAACGCCCCTGAGCCGAGTTCCTCTTTTGCGATCAGGAACCTTTATTGAACATGAGGAAAAGAACGATCCGCTTCAGCGCAGTGGCAATTTAATTTATGAATATGCGACACCAGAAGTTCATCAACGGTCGTGGTTAGAAAAGTTAAATTTATTATTTACTAATTTCTTACAGGAAAGTTTAGAGCTTGTTCCTTGGTTGATTCTGGGATCGGCGATCGTGGCGGTTATTCAAGTTTATTTACCGCAGGATAGTTTATTAATGTGGGGAAATGATCCCTTACGTCAATTGCTAGTCTTGATAGTATTGGGGGTAGTTTTATCGTTAGGGGCAATGACAAGCACCTCTTTTTTATTGCCCTTAATGAGTAACTTTTGGATAGGTTCATCTCTGGCTTTTTTATTAACAGATTCGGTTATTAATCTCAAAAATTTACCCTTATTATTCGTCGTTTTTCGCCTCCGTCCCGTTTTTTACTTAATCATTTTAGCGATTCAGTTAATCTTTTTATTCGGGTTAATTTTAAATTTTTATATTAACTAATTTTTTAAGTTTGAGGAGATTTCCCTGTTCTTAAAGTAATGGGCCATTCAACGGTGCGTTTGGTTTGCGAATCTCCCCAAGCTTGAAAAATAGCTTCAAAATAATTATTGAGAACAGCTTCTCCCTGTTGGTCTAAAAAATACTGAGTTGCTGACCAGGTACGCAGATAACCCAATAATTGTTCAATCGACCATTCTACCCGCATCGTAAATTCAGGATTTTCCCATTCCACAAAGGGAAATTCAATGGTTTGATAGCGGTCATCGACTAGCGATCGCTCAGGGGGCCAAAAGGGATCAATGGCTTGTAAAAAGGCTTGCAGAGCATGTTCCAACGGTTCAGAAGAGTCCAAAATATTAAACCAACCGTAGCACCAAATCGCTAAAACCCCTTCTGGCTTTAAAACTCGTTTAGCTTCAGCAAAAAAGCGGGGTAAATCAAACCAATGGACAGCTTGAGCCACCGTAATCAAATCAATGGAGTGATCCGCTAGGGGCGTTGATTCGGCAGGAGAAACAAAGTAATGGACGCGATCGCTGTTGAGAACATTAGCAATTTGCTGTTCACTGGCATCCGAGGCATAAACTTCTGCAAAATATTGGGTTAAATCCGTAGCGACCTGGCCATTACCCGTGGCACAATCCCAAGCCATCTGATGTTCTGGCGTTAATTGGTTTAAATACGCGAGAAATTCCTGGGGATACTGCGGGCGATAACGGGCATAATCTTCTGCTTGGACTGAAAAGTGGTCTGCAAATGCCATTGGTTTATATTAAATAATCAAAATAATTGAGATTAAAAAGAAATAGCTAAAAACCTGTTTGAGAAGCTTTATTTTACGCCCCCTAAATCCCCCAATACTGGGGGACTTGGAAAGAATTTCCCTCAACATTGGGGAGCTAGAGGTGCTTTTCAAGCATAATTTTAATATTAACCATTGGTTAGATAATCGTGCTTAATTCTTTGGTGAAGATTAATGACCAATGCCAGTGAAGACTTGGTAGAGTAACCAAATATTTAAACTGACAATTAATAAGGCGATCGCCCAAGCGGTGACTTTTAACCAGGCGGGATTGACGAAACTTCCCATTAATTTGCGATCGCTGGTAAATAAAACGAGGGGAATAACCGCAAAGGGTAACTGTAAACTGAGAATGACTTGACTTAGTACTAACATTCCGCCCGTACTATTTTCTCCAAAAATGAGAATGACAATTAATGCGGGAGTAATTGCCAGTAAACGAGTTGCTAAACGTCTTAACCAGGAAGGAATTTTGATGTCCAAAAAGCCTTCCATCACAATTTGTCCCGCTAAAGTTGCGGTTAAGGTTGAACTTTGCCCTGAGGCCAAGAGCGCGATCGCGAAAAGAATGGATGCCCCTTGAACGCCTAACAATGGAGAAAGCAATTGATAGGCATCTTGCAATTCAGCTACATCATGATGACCGTGAACATAAAAAACTGAGGCCGCAACGATGAGAATGGCCGAGTTAATAAACAAGGCAAAAGATAAAGCAACCGTTGAATCAATGGTTCCGAATTTAATCGCTTCCCAACGTTGTTTGAGGGTGGGTTGCCAAGCACGGGTTTGCACAATGGACGAATGCAAATAAAGATTATGGGGCATCACCGTCGCGCCTAAAATCCCCATCGCCAGATACATCATTTCCCCATTGGCTAAAATTTCGCGATTTGGCAAATAACCTGTCACGATTGAACTTAAATCAGGCTTCGCATAAAAAATTTGCAGCGCAAAACAAATACCAACCGTACTCACCAAAATGATGATCAACGCTTCAATGTAGCGAAAGCCCTTATTTTGTAAGAATAACAGAGCCATGACATCTAACGCCGTGATACAAACGCCAATGGCTAAGGGCAAACCAAACAATAACTGTAACGCGATCGCGCTCCCCAAGAGTTCTGCCAGATCACAGGCAATAATGGCAACTTCACACAGCAACCAAAGAATAAACGTTACCCGGCGGGGAAAATAATCTCGACAGGCTTGAGCCAAATCCCGACCCGTTGCGACCCCTAAGCGGACACACAGGGCTTGCAGTAAAACCGCCATTAAATTAGACAGCAGAATAATACTCAGCAGCGTATAACCAAACTTAGAACCCGCCGCAATGCCCGTTGCCCAATTCCCAGGGTCAATATAGCCCACAGAAACTAAATAACCTGGCCCAGCATAGGCCAAGAGCTTACGCCAGAGATTCTTACCCTGGGGTATATGAATACTGCGATGAACTTCCGGCAAACTGGGTTGGGGCGTTGAAGAGTTAAGCATGGTGTCGCTCAAAAATCTTTCATGATTTTCTCATAATTGTTTCATAATATCACGGTTCAGTTTGAAAAAAGATTGCTATTTCTTGGATCTGCTGAGGGCAACTTTCCCTTAAACTAAGCTATCAAAGACAAGCAAAATCCCCATCTACCCACTAACCGTTTTCTCAAAAATGCTTCTGCGTATCCACCATGCCGCGATTATTTGTTCCAACTATGAGCTTTCTAAGCAGTTTTATACTGAAATCCTCGGTTTACCCATCATTGCGGAAAATTATCGCCGCGATCGCGATTCCTATAAGTTAGATCTCGCCCTTCCCGATGGCTCACAGATTGAACTATTTTCGTTCCCTAACCCGTCTGCTAGACCTTCCCGACCAGAAGCTCGTGGTCTTCGTCATTTAGCCTTTGCGGTTCACAATGTAGCCGACGTTAAAAAAATGCTGGAAGCTAAGGGTGTGGCAGTTGAGCCAATTCGAGTTGATGAATTTACAAACAAGCCCTTTACTTTTTTTGCCGATCCCGATGGTTTACCACTTGAAATTTATGAGGTTTAAACACACATCGACGGGTAAGATGCCTATCCCACGTTTGATAATTCATTATATTTAATCGTAACCAGCTATTTAGGAGCAAAAATAATCAATAAAAAAAGGAGAAAATAAGATGATTTTTCTTATTAACTCCTCTATCCAGTAAACTTAATTTAAAAAACTTCAAAGAAAATGAGGATGCTTAGTGCCATGATAAATAGGGTTAATCCGACTAAGAATTGAACCCAAGGCTCATGGTTAACGTGACTAAAATATTGATTCACTTTTTCATCCTTTTCTTCGGGTCTCCAAATCATTGGTTTCATAAATGCCACCTCTGTCAATCAATGTTGTTAAAACGCCTATTCATGATCTTATCGTTTGCGCCCTGAAGGTTGCTGGAAATCAAACATTTTTCAGCGAATTCAATCTACTTGAACATTAATTTTCATCAGCAATTTTTTACACGAAAATTGTTATCTTTCGTTAGGAAGATTTAGAATAAAAAAATAGCGCGAAGATGGTGTGTGGAATTAATCCCTTACAGATCAAAATTATCCTTAAACCATTGGCGAGTCATGGGTTGCTCTAACATTAAGCCTTCTCCGCCTAATGTCTCTAAGGGTTTACCTTCCACACTCAGCCAAACAGGGGTTTTCGGATCGACACTAGAAGCAGTATAAATAACTTGCCCTAAGCGTCCTGTCATGGATGTACTGCCGCCGCCTTCAGTAAATTTTGAGGATAAATCAAGATAAACGCCTTTACTATTAATTTTTACGCTTAATAATCGAGTTCCAGACGGAATGGCCGTATTGCTGGGTGAAGTGGGCGTTTGAGTAAATAACTGTTCTAATGCGGTTTGGATAATTTGATTTTTATTTGTGTTTTTTTGAACAAAGACGGGATTGGCAATCAATTCAAATTTATCGTTTTGCGCGATTAACCAATAGGTACGGGCTGGAGATTTAACAACATTCGATTCAGCTTTTTGGGCTGATTCTGTTTTTTGAGGAATGGAAGGTGAGGGAATGGTTTCGACTTTCGGCGATCGCGTCGGAGAAGAGGACGTTAAACTATGGAATGCCCACCAAGCTGTTCCAGTTCCAGCGACTAGAATTGCAACGATCACTCCTACGGTAATGCTTATTGAGTTTGTTTGTTTTTTACCCGCCATAATTCCATTCTCCTCAGATCAATCCATGTCTAGTGTATCGCTTTCCTTAAAAATAGCCGTTAACGTAGGTTAAACATGAAGATAGGTAACAAACAACAGTTAGTGCTAATTGGGGGCGGTCATAGTCACGCGATCGCGTTAAAAGAATGGGGAAAAAAGCCGTTACCCGATGTGGAATTAACCCTTATTACTGATGTTTTATTAACGCCCTATTCAGGAATGCTACCAGGCTATATCGCAGGATTTTATCGCTTTGAAGAAACTCATATTAATTTACAAAAATTAGCTGAATTTGCTCAAGTAAAATTAATTTTAAGTCCAGCCATTGGTCTAGATTTAAATAAAAAACAAGTGATCTGTGCCGATCATTCGTCGATTGTATTCGATATTATATCGATTGATATTGGCAGTACTCCAAATCGAGTAACAGCTATAGGAGCTAGGGAGTATGCCATTCCCGCTAAACCGGTTCCCCAACTGCTACAAGCTTGGGAACAAGTGTTAAACCGTGTTTATCAAAATCCCAGTGAACCGTTATCAATTACAATTGTTGGTGGTGGTGCAGGCGGGGTTGAGTTAGCGTTAAATATGCAGGCTCGATTAAATAAAATTTTGCAAGAGAACTTGATTAGTCATCCTGAAAATTTGATTACTTTTCATCTATTTCATCAAGATAATCAATTATTAACAAATCATAATTCTTGGGTCAGTAAAACCATAGAAAAATTGTTGCAAAATAGAAAAATTCAACTGCATTTGTCGCAAACCGTTCAAGCAATTCAACCAATTAGTTCAAATACTTATCAAGTCAGTTGTAAATCTGGTTTAACGATTAATAGCCATTTTGTTTTTTGGGTAACACAAGCAAGTGCACCTGATTGGATCAAAGCATCGGGTTTAAGCACAGATTCCCAAGGTTTTCTTTTGATTAAAAATACGTTGCAATCTGTCTTCCATGATTTTGTCTTCGCAACAGGGGATATTGCAACGATGCGAGATCATCCTCATCCCAAGGCAGGAGTCTTTGCGGTACGGCAGGGCAAACCTTTATTTCAAAATTGGTGTAATTTATTATTAAATAAACCGTTAAAACCCTATTTTCCTCAAAAACGTTATCTTAGTTTAATTGGCACGGGTGATCGATCCGCGATCGCGTCTTGGGGCAATTGGGGCTGGCGATCGCCTTGGCTTTGGCGTTGGAAAGATCACATTGATCGGTCTTTTATGGCTCAATTTGAAGTTTTAAAACCATAATTGATAGCAATTGCGGCTAAAACATGAAAAAACCCCTAAATTCACTTTAGGGGCAAACATAAAATTGAGGTAATTTAAGCTGAGGGATTATTTACCCATACCAAGCTGCTGTGCTTTTTGGTAAACTTTACCTTCTGTTAACAACGATGGTGCAATAACGACTTCCACCTGTTGCATTTCCTTCAGGTTTTTTGCACCCAAGGTTCCCATGCTGGTTTTTAATGCACCTAACAGGTTGTGGGTTCCATCATCTAGTTTGGCAGGCCCGGTCAGGATTTCTTTAATGGTTCCTGTTGTGCCAACACTAATACGAGTTCCGCGAGGCAATACAGGGCTAGGGGTTGCCATTCCCCAGTGATAACCACGGCCAGGGGCTTCGGCTGCCCGCGCAATGGGAGAGCCAATCATGACTGCATCCGCACCACAGGCAATACATTTACAGATATCGCCCCCGGTAATAATGCCACCATCAGCAATCACAGGCACATAACGACCCGTTTCTGCATAGTAGTCATCTCTGGCAGCGGCACAATCTGCGACGGCAGTTGCCTGGGGAACACCGACCCCTAAAACACCACGGGAAGTACAAGCGGCACCTGGGCCAATCCCGACAAGAACGGCTGCTGCACCCGCTTTCATCAAACTTAAGGCCACTTCATAGGTCACACAGTTGCCTAAAATAACAGGCATCGGCATTTCTTGACACAATTTGCCCAAATCCAAGGTTGCAATGGATTCAGGAGACAGGTGATCGGTCGAAACAACCGTTGCTTGAATAAATAACAAATCCGCTTTCGCTTCAGCAACAACATGACCGAACTTAGCGGCTCCAGCGGGAGTTAAACTAACGGCCGCGACCCCACCTTTTTCTTTAACTTCAGCAATGCGTTTTTGGATTAATTCAGGTTTAATCGGTTCTGAATAAAGCTCTTGCATTAAACCGACAAACTCCGATTTACCCACCGAAGCAATCCGATCCAAAATGGGGTTCGGGTCTTCGTAACGGGTTTGGATGCCTTCTAAATTGATTACGCCTAATGCGCCCAATTCTGACAACAAGGTTGCCATGTGGCTATCTACTACGCCATCCATTGCGCTGGCAATAATAGGAATTTCTCGCTCAATACCACCGATTGTCCAGCGTGTATCTGCTAAACTCGGATCCAAAGTACGCACTCCGGGGACTAGTGCAATTTCGTCGATGCCATAGGCTCGGCGGGCGATTTTTCCCCGTCCAATAGTAATATTCACGCTTTTCTGATTATCATCCCAAGGCTATTTAGCTTAGATTATCAAATTTTCTACATATTTGGTAAGCATTATTTTTTGAAGTGACGAGAAACTCTGTCTTAAGAGAGAGACTTAACCTTAAAATTTAACCTTTAAGTTGATAGATTCGTTCCCATTGCTCAGGGGTGACTTTAAAATTGGTGCTATTAGGGGCTTTGATCACTAACAGGTCTTTTAATATCCGACCTTGCTTTAATTCATGTTTCCGTAGGGGTTGACCCAGTAATTTTCTTAAAAACCGCAGTTGGGCACGGGGTTTGTCTTTTTTGGCACTCACGGGCGTTGTCCAATATTCCAGATCGGGGATGGTGTCTAAAATTTTAGGTGCTTCAATAATTTCGGCGATCGCGTAAATTCCTGCATCAGCCCCTGCGATCCAAATCAAGACCCCATCGCCCACTTGCATTTTGTCTGCATAACGGGTCACTAACCAGGGCATGGCATCTAAAGCGCGAATTGCATCGAGAATTCGATAATATTTAGGATTTCCTTGAAATAGCCAATACTGCATGCCCTCAGCGTCCGTTTGTGATGACGTAACTTCTTCTTAACTAAACCAAATCGTACCACCCAACAGCAAGAGCAAAGCTAATAAAACCACGATAATAAAGCCGTTATCTTTCGTGTTCATCTTGCGGGTATCTTCAAACTGAATCGCCGAAGGTTTCGGTTTGGCTTTCCGCCGCTGATTTACCGCTTGGACATAGGAAGGTTTGTCATTGGTCGCCACAGTGTTGAGATCGGGAATTTCCGTCATCCATTCTTTAGGACGAGCAAGACGAGGAGCCTCTAGGATATAGAGAACCTGTTTACTTTGCTTGCGAATTTCGCCATCGGGGTGACGGGTTAACTTGCGGCACAGGCTGGTTGCTTCCTGATATTTTCCCACCGCTTGATAGGCCATCACCAGCCATAATTGGGCATCTCCGCCATCGCGAGACCCTAAAGTCACCAATTTAACGGCTTCTTCTAAATTTTCCACACTCAAACGGTATTGACCCTGCTCTAAGGCTGTTCTTCCCGCTTGGAATTTTTCTTGAAACTGACTGTAGGATTTTGTAGCTACCATACCCAATCGCAAATGTTCTTCTTGGGTTAGTCTAACATCAATTTTTTAGGCTTCTCTACCCTCCCCGCGATCGCGCTTTAAAATCAGCCTATTCTAAAAAAGTTTTGACATTACCGTTCGGACTTAAGACTAAACGAACGGTTTGTTCTCCTTCTATCTTCAAAGGACTGACAAACGGTGCGCCTGGGCTGGGCATGGGAACCTTTGTTAAATAGAGAGTTGCGGCTTTCCCCAAAGGAATGGATTGCTCCAAAGAACCATCAGGTTTAATTAAGAGGCGATATTCCAAGGTTTGGGAGAGATCCTCTGGGGGCTGCCACTTTTCTTGGAAATATTGACGAGCTTCAGCCACTTGGGGAATAGCATCAAGCAGATTGTAATTATTATTGCTA
>CAYZWO010000002.1:47289-90690 GCA_964482215.1 uncultured bacterium | reverse complement strand
TCTGGAGGACAGGTTTTAAGCTTCAATGATGGGGTTTCTAGCAGTGAAACCGGAACAGCAACCTTTCAATTCACGGGTGTAGATGGCTATTACGATGTAGTTCTGGGTGCGTTTGATGAAAATGATGGTCAAGCGCGTTTTGAAGTGAGACGCAATGGAACCTTATTGGGGTCTGTCACGCTCGATCAACAGTTAGGTAGTGCCGATCCCCTTGCTCAAACGGCCGTTGCTCGAACCGTTACTACGAAACTGTACATCAAAAATGGGGATACCTTTGCTATTACCGGCTACGAAAATGCAGGGGAAAAAGCCCGTTTGGACTACATCGATTTTATTAGTGCAAACATCTCTCCGATTGCAGCTAATGACTCTGCCACGACGACGCAAAACCAAGCTTTAACTCTATTAGCCTCTAGCTTATTAGCTAATGATACCGATGCTAATGGCGATCCCCTGACCTTAACGTCGGTCAGAAATGCAGTGAATGGGACAGTGGCCCTTAATAGCAGTGGCAACCCTGTCTTCACCCCAAATGCTAATTTTACGGGAACGGCAAGTTTTGAATATGTTGTGGGCGATGGTCGCGGGGGAACTTCGACTGCTACGGTTCAAGTTGCTGTTAATCCCGTAGCTTCCACTAAATATCGAGTAGAAGCCGAAGCGATCGCGAATCGCGGAAACTTTCGGTTAGAAGCTGTTGCCGCTGCCTCTGGAGGACAGGTTTTAAGCTTCAATGATGGGGTTTCTAGCAGTGAAACCGGAATAGCAACCTTTCAATTCACCGGCGTAGATGGCTATTACAATGTCGTTCTCGGTGCGTTTGATGAAAATGATGGTCAAGCGCGTTTTGACGTAAGCCGCAATGGAAGTTTACTGGGTTCTGTCACGCTAGATCAACAGTTAGGTAGTGCTGACCCGCTCGCTCAAACTGCCGTTGCTCGAACCATTACCACGAAACTATTCGTCAAGAATGGGGATACGTTCACCGTTACTGGCTACGAAAATTTAGGGGAAAAAGCCCGTTTTGACTACATTGATTTTCTTCCCACAACAGCCAGCGTCAATACTCCTCCCGTTGCCATCACTGATTCAGCAACAACGACGCAAAACCAAGCTCTTACAATACTAGCCTCTACCTTATTGGCTAACGATACGGATGCAGACGGAGATAAGCTCACGTTATCATCGGTAAAAAGTGCCATCAATGGGAGTGTTGTACTCAATGCAAGTGGGAATCCGGTCTTTACGCCGACTAGTAATTTTACTGGTAATGCCAGTTTTGATTACCTTGTTAGCGATGGTCGCGGGGGAACTGCCACTGCCACTGTCAAAGTTCTGGTTAATACACCAACCCCGACACCGACCCAGACTCTACCCGATTTAAATGTTAAGTTTGCACCCGTCAGTAATCCCGCTTTAAAAGCAGGATCAGATATTTTCGCGCCTTCTTTTTTGGTTGCCGATAGTGGTGGATCTTCTCGTCCCGCGATCGCCGAATGGACACGCTCAGGCAAAGGTGGCGACACAATCATCCTCACGGGTTGGCAATTCGATAGCAGTACCAAGTTCTATCTCTATGGCCAAACGACTGCAACTAATGGAGCTTTACTAGAAGCCAAAATTCAAAAACTCGATGGTAATATGGCCGCCATTACCCTACCATCTGGTTTACCCCAAGGCTCAGAATATTTACTGTGGGCTAAAAATAGTTCCGGCTACAGTCAACCTGTCGTTATTAACCAAACCGAATCCTGGTGGGTTCAATCCACAGCCAGCCGAGGTCAAACTGCCTCTATTTTTGGGCGTAACCTATCCCAAGATGGCGGAACTCTCAGTTCCCAAGTGTATTTAGAAGATAGTACAGGCAAAGGTTATTGGGCTCAAGTCGTGACCGTCAATCCCTACAAAGTGGATTTCAAAATCCCTGATACCCTCGCCAACGGCAGCTATAAAGTCTATGTCCATAATGGAGACGGGGGACAATACGGCTGGTCAAAACCCCTCACCATGACCATTGACAATGGATTAAATTATACGGGAACTGTTTTCAATGTTAAAAACTATGGGGCCAAAGGTGATGGCGTAAGTAATGATACCGCAGCCATTAAAGCCGCCTTGGCAGCCGCAGATCAAACACCTTGGTCAACCGTCTATTTACCCGCAGGAACCTACGTCATCAACGAAACGCTATGGACAGGTTGGGATAAAGTGCGGTGGTTAGGAGACGGAAAAGATACCACAACCATCAAAGCAGCCAATGGTTCTAGCCAAAGCTATATCTTCCAAGCGAGTGGTGTCAACCAAATTACCTTCCAAAATTTGACCCTCAATACCAATTCGGCCAATGCCAAAAATATTCAATACGGGGTTCATATTAGGGGTAGTTCGGATTTACAGTACCTCAACATCAAAATTAATGCGGAAGGAACCAATCCCTTTGATTGGCATAATGATAGCCGAGTAATCATGAAAAATTCTGATGTGATTGGTCAAAGCAATTTTTTAGGCACAGCCAATCAAGTCTTTATTGATGGAACCAAGTTTTATGGAACAGGTTATGCCGATGCCATGATTGCAGGCTTTGGCCTACAAAATTTCTCAATGACTAATTCTGTCGGTCAAAATCTAGATACGTCCAATGCCAATAATGGAAAATGGTCAAAAGGACGCTTTTTTGTAGATTATGCTGCCTGGAGTATTGCGCAGAACCAATACTTTGGTAATAACCAAACCATTGATTTAGCTCCACCCGCTGCGGCTGGTGTGGATAACAATTCGGGAGAACAAATTCTGTGGGAACCACCTTGGTTAACAACCGCTTCCCTTGGCTCGGCAACGGCAGCAACCGCCAATACGGTACGAGTCAGTACCCCTTCTGCTGCGGTCAATGATATCTATATGGTAACAATTATCGGTGGTAAAGGTATCGGCCAAAGTCGTCGAGTTAAGTCCTTTGATTCTGCGACAGGAACCTATACGTTGTATGACAACTGGAATGTTCAACCCGATCAGTCGAGTTTGATTGTGGCTAACCACAACGTGAGTAATGCCGTCGTTTACGGTAATAGTTTAGATGGTGCATCAGACTATAAGACACGTCTTACCGCTTCTTCAGGGGTACAACCTTATTTTGGTTCAAGTAATCTCATTATTGACAGTAATAACTTCAATCAATTACGAACCGGCGTTAATTTATGGGCTGGTGCAGAAGTTGCCGATCGAAATCCCATTAACTTTACCCAAGTGACAAATAATACTTTCACCGATGATTTAATTGGGATTAGCATGAGGACTTCTGGAAAACTAGGCACAACCGTCCTTGGTAATTTGATTCAAAACAATAAGTTCACGAATATAGGAACTGTGTTTTCGATGGAACAAATGAACGATGGAAGTGGTAATCCTTATCCCAGTGCCAATATGAATGTCTTTGAGCGCAATACCTTAGGTTCAGGTATTGGAAAAGCCATTAATTTTAACCAAGGTAATGGTTATTTTGCTAACGATATTTTCTTAAATAATACTTGGTCTCAAGCTAACATTAACCTTGGCGTGACTAATGGCAATCTTTCAATTTAATTTGCATTAAGCCATTTGAAGCTAAATTACGTTATTTGAAGGGAAACTTATTGGATTAGGTTTCCCTTGTTTTGTTTTTTGTTTATTCATCGTTTCGTATTCTATTAAACGAATGCTTAGCCAAATTTCAGCTAATACCCGTTGTAAAGTGTAGTACCAGCCGGCCCATCCATCCAAAATGCAACGGTTGATGATTAGACAATAGAAAAAAATAATTCCGGGCGCAAAAATTTTTGTTTTACGGATGCGATCGCCTAAACTCAGTTCGGAATTAGGCGTTGCACTTAACTTTTTAGCTTCAATCACCATATATCGATCTTGAGCTTGCAACCATCGATGTAGGGGTTTGCGATCGTCATGGTAAATATAGGCATTTAAGGTTGATATTTGACCACAATTTTTTAGTAATTGGGTATGACCATCATCAATATAAATTGCTGTATTTTTCTTAAATAAAATCTGTCGAGGCGGTAATAAAGTCCCCTGCAACGGTCTGCCAAATATACAGTATTTAAATGGAGCGAAATAACCATTAATACCATTGTTTAACGATAAAATTTTAATTTCATTGATTAATTCTTGAGAAAGGACATAATCAGCATCTAGAGATAAAACCCATTCTGAGGGAACTTGCTTTAATCCATAATTCCATTGTTGAGCATGGGTATCAAAATGACGTTGAAAAATTTTAACTTGAGGGTATTTCTTGATGATTTCCAACGTATTATCCGTACTATAACTATCAACAATAATGATTTGCTCTGCCCAATATAATTGATTCAAAGTCCGTTCAATGTTAGGAGCTTCATTATAGGTTAGAATAAGGGGAGTAATATTATTAAGTAGCATTTTTATTCTTTTAATAATTTCAAACAAATCAAGTTAGTTTTTACAAAAACTACAACTATTTTTTTGTAAGTAGTAATTTTGAAAAATAAAAAAATAGCTTAAAATTTCAGTAAAAAAGTTAAAGCTTTTCTAAATTTAAGGATATAAATAAATTATGTTGGTAATTCTCTAGGCTAATCAAGCTCTCGTTCCCATAACATGAGAAAAATCTATCCACTTGATCTTAAAATTATAGTCTTTCAATATTTTTATAATCGTCTGACTCCCATAAGGATTGCCTGCTTCTTTTAAAAGCTTGAAATGTACTTCAATAAAGACTGAATGCAATTTTTCAGAAGATAAAACTTCATGCATTCCTTTAAGAACTTCAACTTCAAATCCTTCTACATCTATTTTAATGAAATTAGGATATTGATTTAGCTGTTTAGCTAATGTATCACCCGTCATGACTTGAACGCCAATCGTATTGTTCGTATTTTCAGTATTCTTAGATAAATGATTCGTTGGTGAAGTTTCGCCTTCCAATATATTGAGGTAAGCAATATCATTACTACTTCCCAATGCTGATTCAATTACTAGCAAGTTTTGATATTTACCGTACTCCGATATCTCTCTACATAATTGTGCGCTCTTAGGTGAAGGTTCTATTGCAATAACTTGTCCATTTGTTCCAACTTTATCCAAAAATTTCTGAGTATACAAACCAATATTGGCCCCTATATCCCATACAATATCACCCATTTTAATAGATTTTAATAATTCCTTTTGAAATCTATCTTCATACTTTTTATTGTTTATAATACTTGCTAATAATTGAAAAAAAGACTTGCCAATCTGGTAATTTCTTAGCTTAGCTCTAAGATTAATAAAAAAGCGATTTTGAGATAAATCAAAAATTAAATTATTCATTTTCAGTTTTGTTTTATTACGTTAGGAAAGTATGCGAGCAAATAAAATATTTTCAATAATTGTTTAAAGTTTGTTTAAAATTTCTAGGAAAAAAGAATGTAAGTCATTAATGTTTTCCTGATTAACAAGAGGATAATTAACAACCTTATTATTTTTAGTAATATGGTTTATGTTAAACATGCTTGTAATAATGGCATAAGGAGAATAAAAAACACAAAAATAAGATAAAATAATCTGATATAAATCTTCTGGTTTTCTTATTTTAGTGTTTACAATAGATTCTAGAAAAGGCAAACTTTCTTGCTCCTCTATTTGTTTATAAATTAAAGAAATATTTGGCTGTACTTGAAAAGGAGAATGAAGAATAATTTTGATATTTTCTTGCTTAAGTTTTTGTAATATATCCATCTCAAATGGACTAAGAAAACGACAAGGGATCTGTAAGATATTTGGCTTTATCTTATTAGACTCTAAAAATTTATAAGTTACATCTAAAGGTAAACTAGTTGAAAATCCATAATTTTTAATAATTCCTGATTGCTGAACTTCAATTAAAAATTTTAAAATAGGTTGTATATCATCTTGAGACGCTTGAAAATTGTATTCATGAAATAAAATATTATCAATATAATCTGTTTGTAAATCCCTTAAGCTAGTTTGTAAACTTGTTTTAGCATTTTCCAACGTAAATTTAGCTGCTGGCGCGGCTACTGTACTAGCTGCTGTTTTAACAAGATTGTGTGTACGAGGAATATAATTGATTAATTTTCGAGCAATCACTTTAGAGGCTCTAATCCATTGATTATTGTTGGGAACAAGCCCAAACTTCGTTGTGATTTCTACTTTATCTCTGGGAATTTTATGATTTATGAAGAATTCTCCTAGTAAAGATTCTGCTTGTCCCCATCCATAGGTTCGAGCAATATCGAAATAATTTATTTTTTCTGAGTAAGCAATTTCAAGAGCTTTTAAGCTTTCTTTTTTGCCAACTCTACCCAGTATTGGGGCGCATCCAAATCCAAGACGAGTTTTAACCATTTTAGAAAAACCTTAATTGTAAAAATAAACGCTCTTTTTCTATGGGAGGTAGGGCTTTATGAAAACAAGAGGCATCTTCTAAAAAACATTTTCCAATATTGCCTTCAATAGTAATAATTTGTTCTTTAGAATAATGTTGATGAATAATTTCATCGGGGAAACGAGCACTTCTTAGGAGCATCCATAGTTTCTTTTTTTTGTGGCTTGATTTTACTAACATATGAGCACCACTATTGACATTAACATCAGTTAAATAAAAGCTAATATAAAAAAAGTTGAGTCCGTGTACATCATAGTGATAATCGATGGTTTGAAATTGACTTCTGCGGTCTTCAGAGGATAAATTACTAGCAAAACTCCACCAAAGCATTACATCACAATTATCTGGATGATAACCTAGATATTTCTCTGCAATTTCTAGTAAAAAGTTATCATGTCTAAGTTGGACAATTTGATCAACTTCTAAGGGAGCCTTTACCCTAGCGATCGCAATTTTTTCCTTGTTTTTTAACTGCTCATGATATTCTCGATAAGTAAAATCAGAGGAATAGCTAGGAGAGGTTAATTTACTATTTTTGGCAAATTCAATAATTGGCTTTACGGATTCTTGTTTCATCTCCAGTTGATCAAAATAGGAATTTTCATGGATAGAACTGACAATATAATTGATATTAAAATTCTCATAATCTTTTAATTGACTTTGATAATTTGATAGTACAGGTTTGGATTGAAACAGTTGTCGTAATTTTCGATATTTAGAATATAGGTTTCTAATGAATAAGAAACGCCCTAAAAAATAATCAAAATTACCATTAAAAACTCTAAAGATGATTTTTTTATAATCCAATTTAGGATTATCAGATATGTAAACAATAGTAGCAGTTTCTTTCATGATTTTAAATCGAATATTTTTTCTGTTTTTAATTTAAAATTTGATAGATTTTTGTTTGAACAATCAAATTTCTATATAATTTTTTACTTTTTATTTGTTGATAATAGAAGCTCAATTTCAGTATTTAATTTCTGTTTTGTTGATAAATTATTGGTTATTTTTTGATAAGCATTAATGAGTCGTTTACTAATTTGCTCCCAAGTATAATGGTCAAAAATAAATTGACGGGCACGAGTCCCCATTGTCTGAGCCGCTTCCGTATTTTCCAAAAACTTGAGTAACCCGTCAGCGATCGCTTCTGCATTAATATCAACTACTAACGCAATATTTTCCTTGGCAGCTTCTGGAAAATTACAGCCAGTTGTGATCACACAAGGTAGACCAGCCGCCATTCCCTCTAAGACTGAGACGCTAAATCCTTCAGAATAGGAAGGAGCAACATAGATAGACGAGGCGGCCAAGGCTGCATATTTGAGCAAACCGCTTAACATTCCCGTAAAGGTGACGGCTTCTAAACATTGGTTTTCCTGTAACCACTGCTTAACGGTTGGAGAGAAATTAACGTTATCCGGCCCAGCAATAATAAGATGAGTGTTAGGAAATTGGGTTTGTACTTTGGCAAACGCAGTTGCTAACAAATCTAGCCCTTTTTTCGGGTCAATTCGTCCTAGAAAAAGAATAAGTTTTTTATGCCGTGTTTCAGGAAATTGTTGATAAAAAATTTCTGGCTCAGGTAATTGTTCAAAATCTTTTTGATGGATACCATTAGGAATAATTAGTAACGGCGATTTTAGCTCAAGGGATTGTAAATTTTGGGCTTCTGTTGAAGCGAGAGCTTGGATAGCACTAGCGCGTTTTAAAAAAGGTTTTTCAAAAAGATTAAAGTATAGTTGTTTTTTCCACGATTTATAAGCTAAAGCCCAAGGTTCAAGCATTCCATGAGGAGTCATAATATAGGGGATTTTTTTGATTTTGCAGGCTACATGGGCGGGTAAATTGGCATAGGAAAAAATAACATTTGTATGTACTAAGTCATAGGAATCGACATTGTTAATTAGCCAAAGGGTCAAGGGCCAACTGATTTTATAATCGGCTAAATGCCAGTATGGAAAATATTGAACCCGATAAGAACCTTGCTGAATCCAAGTCTGCATGGGAACGTTTAAACGGCTGGAACCATTGGCATTGGTTGTCACAATATCAACTTCGATACTGCGATCGCCGAGAGATTCAGCTAGGGATAAAACGCATTGAGAGGTTCCGCCATAGACCGAGCCTAACGCGGGGATAACAAATAAAATTTTCATTGTTAATACTGAATAACTAGGAAAATTAAGCAAGAGCTAAGCTATATTCCACCGCTTGTTTTAAGCCTTGAGCAAAGCAATCAGGGGAAAATTGTTGAATATGCTGTAACGAAGCTTGACCCATCGCCGCTAAATCAACTTCGGAAGAACTCATTTTCAGCATTAATTGAGTTAACGCTTTTTGGTCAGTGGGATCAAAACCAAAGCCATTAATTCCTTCTAAAACGAGATCCTCAAAACAACCACATCGATTCGAGACTAAAACGGGTAAACCGGCTGCCATTGCTTCATTAACGACTAATCCCCATTGTTCTTGAATGCTGGCATGAACAAAACAACTAGCATGGGCAAAATAAGGTAACAGTTCTTCCTGCTGTAAAAATCCAGGTAACTGTACCCAATCGGTTAAATTTAATTGTTGAATTTGTTGTTCAATTTCTGCACGTAATTCTCCTTCTCCACTTAATACTAAATGCCAAGCTTCATGGCCTTTTTGCTGACGATAGGCTGCATAGGCATTAATTAAAAATGCTAGATTTTTTTTAGGAATAAAACGGTTAATCGCCAAAAAATATGGGCTTTCTAACGGTCGAGGAAGGTGTCCAATAAGGGCAGGGTGAAAAGCCTGATTTCCTATTACATCGTAACCAAAAAAAATTGCTTTTGGGGGCATTCCTAATTTTATAAAATAGCGTTTATGAGGTGTTCCTCCCACTAAAGCGGCATGATATTGTTGAACAACTTTTTGTTTAATTAATTCTCGTAGTTGGAAACGCGGTGCATCATTTTCCATTGATTCAGATAATAGAATCACGGACTTACGATGCCAAAGACACCATAATAAGGCGAATAACATTCCTATTTCAAAATATCCAGCGATCGCGAGAACATCAGGCTGGATTTTATTCAGAGCTTTATTAAGTGTAAGTATAAGCTGAACAGGATTGACTTTTTCGAGTTGTTCACCCTCAATCACGGAAACAATAGGATAATTTGTTTGCCGATGTTCTGTAACCCAAGCATATTCTGTTTGTATTTTTCCTAATTCGATTGGGATGACTTCAATGGGCAGACTCTTAAAGCTATTAATACATCCTTCAATTCTGGCTAAATGATAGGGGCCAAAGTTTTTAAATAAAATACCAAGTTTGATAGACATGATAATTAATAATTAAAAATCGTAAAAATTGATAATTAGTTAATGATTAATATTCAGATTTAGATAATTGGGAAAATAATTAGGAATTAACGGCCAATAGTTAATAACTATGAGTTAAATAACTATTATTTTCTGATTTTTCCTTAGAATATAAAACAATTAAAAAAATAACCCCTGTTTGAAAAATTGCTTCTTGTAAAAAGCGTCCAATTCCGTGTGTTAATCCTAACATTGCAGGACTGACCAATCCCATATACAAGATGGAGCTACAAAGGCTTTTGTGGTAATAGGAAGATATCCAAAGATGTTTAAATAAATAGCCAATCAGCGCAAAGCTCAGACAGCCTAAATAGCCAAATTCGATAAAGGAATCCCCTACGCCGGTAATGGTCGTTCCAATATGAACAGAATAGCCATAGAGATTATATAAAGTTTCATCGGTGATTAAGTTAAACTGTAGAGATTCCTTTAAACCAAAGCCTACAATTTGCCCTGGTACATATTGAAAAATAATAGAGTCCCACCAACCGGAGCCTAATCCATAGAGATTTGCATGGCTGACTGCATCAATATAATACGCAGCATTTTTAAGCTCTAAAATTTCTCCCGTCTGTTGTATCGCTAATTGATCCTGAATGGTTGATATAATTTCGTTCCATTTGCCACTGAAAAGGAGTTCCCAAAATAATCCGCGTAATTGTCCAATAGCAAGTAAAAGTACACTCATTAAAAATATTGCGAGTATGATTAACCATCGAGGGGGTAAGTAACGCCGAACTAACCAAAAAGAAAAGCCCACAATAATCGCAAAAGTCATGGTAGGTTGTCTTCGTCCCCCTAAAACCGTTTGTAAGGGAATCCAACCCGCCGTGGAAGCCAAAATAATATTTAAAAACGACGGATGACGTATAGCCCGTAGTAAAAAAATTGAAAAAGCAATATAAATAACTTGAGCAAAAAACAAGTAAATGGTTGCTGCTCCCGTCCAATTTCCATTACTATCTGAAACTTGAATACTGGTTCGACTAATTAAATAATTAAAAAAGTAACCAATAAAGGTTAAAATCAAGGCGGATTGTAGGAGTTTAGTTTCATTTAAATTAATATTAAAATTATTAATAAATTCCTGATTTGGTTTACCTTGATAACCTACCCAACAGGCGATAGCGCAAAGACAAGACATTAACAAAGCACTGGTTATAGCTTGTTGATTAAGTGACCCTGGATTAGCTACTAAAGAGTAGGTTTGAGGAACTAAAAATGAGACAAAAATTGCTCCCATAAAAAAAGGATATTGGTAAATTCGCTCAATCCGAATAAGTCCCCAACCTAATAAGCCAATACAGATTAGCGTTAATAAATAGCAGTAAATTTCAGGCATTAATTAATTAGGTATTTAATTAAAAATATTTTGTAGGCAATCTCGCAAATGAGACAAATTAAATACAGAAGAATTAATCGCTTGTTGAGAGAATGTTGCTAATTGTTGAGGATGCTGGAAGCAATATACAAGAGAATCCGCGATCGCCGTTCCGGTTATTTCAGATAAAACTAACCCATTAAAATTATTCTTTACCACCTCACCACAGAAAGAAGAGGCAATAATCGGTAACTGCCAAGCCTGCGCCTCCAGTTGAGTTAATCCAAAACCATCCGAATGGGTGGGAAAAAGAAAAACATCTGCCAACTGATAGTAACGGGCTGTTTCACTCCGATTGACTTGACCTACCCAATGGATTTGCCGATGATGTTGGAAATCAGGGGGAATGGTAATTTGTTGTGGCCCGACTATCCAAAATTCAATGGGATAGCCATCGAGTAAGTTAATGGCTTCTAATAAAGCAGCAATGCCTTTGCGCAAAATGACTTGTCCTAAAAATAAAACCCGCAACGGTCGTTGATGGTTAAATTCAGCAGGATAGACACGGTTCCAGTTCTCAGCGATCGCAGGGGGACTATAAACTAGAGAAATTAGGTGTAACTTGTGGAGATCAACACCGTTTTGTTCTAATAATTGGCGTGACCATTGGGAATTAACCATAATGACATCCGCTAGTTGACACTCTTCTTGCCAGTTGTTCCAATAGCTCTGCGGAGCCGGTTGCCAATCAGTACCGTATTGGGGATATTGCGTATAAAGTTGGGCAACAATTTTTTCCTCAAAAACGCCTGGATCAATTTGTCCTAAAACCGTTAACCATCCTTGTTCTTTAGCAAAGCGAAATATTTCTAGGGCAGCATAACTATAGGAGAATAAAATGGGGGAGGTGTGAAAAGTTGGTGCTAATTTTTGAAGCGTTTTAATAGTTTGTTTTTGAAACCACTGATTCCGGGTAATAATGGTGTCCCAATCCTGATTTTTTTGAAGTTTTTGAATGAATTCAAATTCCAATAAAGAAGGATTAAATGCTTTGACTTTAGCAGAGTTTAAAGCGGGATGAAAACGTTCTTTTAACCGACTTTGGGGTAAATATTTGAAAGGAGAGGATGGAGAAACCCAAGCATCAGTAATCAGGTAGGCTAATTGACCTATTTCGTGTAATGCTCTAGGAATGGCATAGTGTTCTCTTGCACCAATTTGACAACAAATCCAATTAAACATAGCTAGCTATAGGGTAAGGATTGCCACTGCTTATACGCTTGCATAGACATATTTTGTCGATAGGATTTTAAATATTTAATATCATTAAAACCTGCATATTCTCCCTGCAATTGTCCTAAACGTCGCACTTTTATTCCTAACGATAATCGAGAAATTAACGTTCTTGTCTGCTTAATAAATTGGAGTTTGGGCGGTACAAACCAATCATTCCACAACACATTATTTCTGGCTCCATAAAAATCCATCCGATGCCAATTACGACCTAAATTAGAGGCCGTATGATGGATCAAAAAGTCAGGAAAATGATAACAATACCAGTTTTTTTGAAACGCCCTAGCGGCAATTTCCATTTCTTCGCCTTGATGAATCAATTCTTCACGATAGCCGCCGAGTTGTAAAAATTTTTCTCGATGAAGAAGATGGCCACAGCCAACAAAACATCGAACAGGATAGGGATCTTGATTAAAAGATTGATTTTGATACTCTGACAAAACAGGATTATAAATCGGAAAGCTAAGACAAAATAAATTTTCTTGGGATTCAGCAAATTTGACAGCTTCGTCTAAGGAACCAGAAACAGGATAGGAATCATCATCTAGGCTGAAATAATATTTGGTTTGTATTAATTTAGCTAACTGATTACGACGAACGATCAAACCTTGTGATTCTGTAAAACGCTGAATTTGAGCATGGGGAAATAAACGAAAAATATCAAAGGGGCAGGCTTGATCGGAGGCATCATCAAAAACAATGATCGGTAGGGTTTCTAATCCAAGTTTTTTGATTTTATTGAGGGTAATTTCTAGGTCTTGCCAACGATTTTTAGTGGTAATTCCAATTGAAACCAAATCGGCTAAGAGAGATATGTTATTCATTTTTTCAAAAATAAATTACTTGGGATTTCTGTCAGCAAGACAAGCCTGAAACATTTGCATATAGTCGGGAGTCAGTTTTTTCCAACTAAAATGCTCTCGAACATACTTGCGTCGATGAATCTTTGCTTGAGGGGATTGGGGCTGTTTCAGGACTTGAGCGATCGCCTGAGTCATTGAACCTGGTTTCGAGAGGTCAGCAAAAGTTCCTTCCGATCCAAGTACATAGCGCATTACGGAGTGATCATTGACAATACAAGGCAATCCGTGAATCAACGCCTCTAGATAAACTCGCCCAAATCCCTCTTGCAGAGAAGCCAGCGCAAAGATATCAGCCACTTGATAGTATTGATTGACTTGTTCATAGGGCACAGATAGAGCCGTAAATCCGTCATTGCCTAATTTCAATCGAGCTTGATTGATAATCGCTGGGCTGTTCTCATCCATGTGACCCAACATTACCAAATAGGGTCGAGGTTCAGGTAAAGCAGCCACTTCCTCTACCAAATAGTCCATTCGCTTATGAGTCGAACTAATCCAGCCTACACTGATGATAATGGCGCGATCGCTAGGTAACCCTAAGCGTTGTTTAAGATTCTGTCTTGCAACATCATCGAGAAAATTATTCTCATTGGGTACATTAATCCCATAGGGAACCAGAAAATGCCTTGCGGGAGATTCCCCTTTTTCTAAAGCCTGTTCTCGATATAATGGAGCGACCTGTTGAACATAATCTGTTCTCATAAAAGGTGGATTACATGGCCCGCCATTAGAAAACAATAACCGATAAGGCACTCCGATCTGTTTTCGCCACCAATAAAGCTGAAAGCCAAGATTTGAATCACTGTAAAAAATAATATCGGGTCTCCCCTTACGAATATGGTAAACAAAGGGCAAAAAAGACGATAATTGTTCAACGACATAGCTATTTCGTCGAATAAATTTTCCTAGCACAGATGCAGCATTCCCATTACGGGGGAAATTCCACAAGCGATGTTCATCCTGGCTTTCTTCCCCTGCCCCTTTAAATAATTCAATTTGTAGTCCATCCGTACCCGATAATCCATCAAAGCATTCACGAGCAAAAGTTTCGATTCCTCGATTAATAATTCCTACCCCCGTACAGGGAAGATAGACTTTGATGTTCTGCTGCATCATTAATCCTCTTTTTTTATGATTAATATTGTTTAAGTCGCACAATTTAAGTTTGTACTAAGTTCGTAACTTAGCCACTAAATTAATTCCATGAAAGGGACGTTCTGGTGCATTCGGAGAGACTCGGCGTGAGTCGACAATATCCTTGGGATTTAAAATATTTCCTAAGCTGCCATTGGGATTAATTTCATAAAGATCGAAATCAAATTCATTCAGCATTTCAACAAAAATATAGGGATCTTCCCCCATATCTTCTATAAATTCAACAATAAATTCTAAAAGAATATTATGAATTTTTCTGTCGGTTAGTAATTGCTTTGCCCCTCGTATAACGAGCGGTTCAGCCCCTTCTACATCAATTTTCAGTAAGGTAATGTAATTGATTTGCAACGATTGACAAACAGAATCCAACGTAACAATTTTTACTTTTTGAGTTTGATCACTAAAATGCACTTGTCCTTTATCAATTTTGTTATTCAAAGGCATAGTCGGATCAATTCTAAAATCCACATCTCCCAAAAAGTCCCCAACCGCCGATTGAATTAACGTTGCATTTTTAACCCCGTTATAGAAAACGTTATAGTGCCAAGCAGAACAATAGCGATGGGATGGTTCAAAAGCCACAATACTGTCTACATGGCCTGTACTATAGGCAAGAAGCGTCATTGCGCCAACATTAGCACCAACATCCACAAAAATTCCCTGATTTGAGGTAGATAATAAATAATTAATCAACTCAAATTCATTAATATCAGGATGTTGAGTCGCGATCGCATGAAAGTCATTAAACCGATCTGCGGGAAAGAGCCGTTGTCCTTTAGGTAAATTAATGTAGGGCAGATGACCCGTTATCAGTCGAGTTGTTTTCCAGGCAAGATATCGTTGATGAATCACTGGATTCTGGATAAACGTCTGAATATTTTTTTGGAGTCCCATAGTTTATAGTTTTCGAGGTTGTTCTCACGAATCGGATTTAAATTCAGATGTTGACATTACAAGCTCTAGCTCAATTCCCGAATCAGTAATTGATTAACGTCTTTTGAAATGGATTGAGGTTGGGTTTGATCCGAAAAGTCGGGGCGAATATGATCCAGAATGGGCACAACCGCAGCATGAGCTAATCGTTGTAAAAATCGAATATGCAGGGGCTTTAAATGATTCGTAAATTGATAGCGTGGTAACTCTGTGCCTGATTCCCAATATTGCAATTCAGGGTTGTTATTACTCATGACAACTTTACGCCAATCTGCTTGTGACCAATGGTGTTGTTCTGGCTGCGACCAATTTTTACGGTTCATTGCATCAGCCATCATAATTGCGCGTAAGCGATAACGACGTTCTAACTGCACGGGATCTCGATGGGGATAGTGCCGAATAGGAAGTCTTTCTTTCGCCAAAAAACCTGCATTAATGGGAAAAGAACAGGTCTCTGGCCATTTCATCGTGCTACGGTAACGACACAAACGCGGTTCACTATAATAACTAGGGGTGAAATAATGTCGGCGTTCCTCTATGGGGCGTTGGCGATCGGCGATCGTTTCTTCACCTTTTTCCCAGGCTACTAATTCCGCTTCCGTAAATTGAAAATCATAGTATTGGTGATAAACAATGGTTTCATGGGGACGCAAATAAGTTTTTACAAAATCAGGTGGATGAATATGATGAAACTCATCAGCGTCAACACGCAGGAACCAATCTCCATCCTGCATATATTGACGAGCATAGTGAAATAGATAGCCTCGAAGTCGAGTTTCTGCAAAGTAAACCGGATCTTTCCGCAGGGGAATCACCCGTTTATCTTTTGAAGCCATCTCTAAGACAATTTCCCAGGTATTATCTACACTACCCGTATCAAAAACATAAATAGCGTCTGCCCAAGATAATAAATGCTTAAGACATTGCTGAATAATATCCCCTTCATCACGAACGGGAAGTAAAGTATGAAATTTCATAATTTCCAATTAAGTTAAATAAAAAATAAAAAAATTGTGACATCAAGTCCTTCCAATTCAACTTGATTAAAAATTAGCTAACCTGATTTTTTTGCAATAAATTGAAATTAGTAAAAATACCAAGAAAAAGCTTGATTAATGCAGACACAAAAATTCTATCTCTCAGCGGAAATGGCGTATTTGTAAAAATGGAAAAAGCCTTGACTAAAAGATGCCATTTTTCAATGCTTTTTTTGGTTGAAAGATTTAAAATCTGGCTAATTTCAAATACAGACCTTGCACGAAGATTTAATTGAAAAATTTTATTGGCAGTTGATGAATCTACTTTTTTCATGATCTCTATGGCTAACATTTGCCTTTCTTTTTCTGCTAAATCTAAAAGATTAGATGTCTTTGAATCAGGATGTTGCCTAAAAAAAGCAGTTGTATCATTCAGAATATAAGGCAAACCATGAGTAAGATATATCTCTACGAAAAATTGATGATCCATTCTGAATTGTCTATCAGGGCGAAAGTAAGGTTTTTGGATAATATTGTCAACCCAAAAAACGCCTTGCTGCGCGATAGTTTGTGTAATAACAAATTCTGAGAAATTTTTTATTTGAGGATGCCACAAAGTATTTTCTTTAGATAAGTGTTTCCCTTCCAAACAAGAAGAAGCAAGCCATTTAATATTCCTATTTTTAAAAAAGGATAATGCAACTTTTCCTAAAGTGTTTGGCAGATAGATATCATCACTATTAATATAGGCACAAATTTTGCCGCTGGCTCGGTTAAAACCTTTATTGATAGCATCACTCTGACCTTGATCCTTTTCACTGATCCAATAAGACAACCAAGTTTCATACTTTTTGATGATTTCTACCGAGTTATCCGTCGAGCCACCATCAATAATAATGTATTCTAAATTGGGATATCCTTGAAGTACGACTGAGCGAATTGTTTCTTCAATAAATTGCCCTTGATTATAGCTAGGTGTCACGATACTGATGCGCGGCCATTCCGAGCCATCGAGCATCTGTTCTGGAAAAGGAACACTTTGTTCTGTCCACGGCCATCCTATTTTACCCGTAGGCGGAGGGGGCAATTCTTCGATGCGAGGAACTTGGGTTTTAAACAGCATAGGGTTAAATTCTCCATTAATTTATTGTGAGCTTCAACTTGTTTTTTGATTCATCCCGGGAATCTATTAATGGGACATTATTAAAATGGCGTTTTTTATGCCATTGCCAAGCGTGAGTGATCATGGTTTCTAAAGAGGAATAGCGGGGATTCCAACCTAATATTTGTTTAGCTTTATTACTGCTGCCTACCAATATGGCAGGATCTCCTGCTCGGCGATCGCTGACTTTAATAGCAATATCTTTACCTGTTACTTTCTTCACCATTTCAATGACTTGTAAAATAGAAAAGCCTTGACTATTTCCTAAGTTAAAAATATTGCTATCATTATTTTCCATTAAATACTTAATCCCTAAAACATGAGCATCTGCTAGATCAGAAACATGGATATAATCTCGAATACAAGTGCCATCAGGAGTAGCATAATCAGTTCCAAAAATTGTAATATATTCCTCCTTTCCTAAAGCTGCCATTAAAATTAAGGGGATCAAATGAGTTTCGGGTTCGTGATCTTCTCCTAATCGCCCTAGCGGATCGGCACCAGCTGCATTAAAATATCGAAAAATAACTGACTTTAATCCATAAGCCTGATCAAAATCCTTTAAAATTTTTTCAACAATTAGTTTACTCATTCCATAAGGATTAATAGGAGATTGTGGATGGTTTTCAGGAATAGGAATAATATTTGGCATTCCATAGGTTGCACAAGTAGAAGAAAAGACAATATGTTTAACATTAGCCGTTACCATTGCTTCCAAAAGCGTTAAAGTACCCATTGCATTATTACGGTAGTATTTAGCAGGATGAATTACCGATTCTCCCACATAGGCATAGGCTGCAAAATGAATTACCGACTGAATATTATAAGTCTGAAAAATTCTGTCTAAAAGAACAGCATCATTAATATCACCAATAATTAATCTAACATTGGGAATAGTTTTGATTAGTTCCGCATGACCATAAACTAAATTATCTAAAACAATGACTTCATAACCTTGGGAGTGTAATGCTAATACTGTATGGGAGCCAATATAACCTGCACCACCTGTCACTAAAACAGTCGGTAATTTCTTAGACATAATTAAAACCTAATTTTTGCTAAGTAAAAAAAAGAAATGTTAAAAAGAATTAGATAAAAACTTATTTCGTTAGGCTTGGATATATTAGCCTCTAAAACACCAACGGCACACCATATGTCTGTATGTTTTCTCGTAAAGCGAACTGGTCTAATAACAAGATAATCAAATCAAAAAAGTGATCTTAAAAATTACAAAATAACGTTAGCAAGACGATAATTAATGAGCCCTGTCGTTAATATGGATAAATTTAATCGATCAAAATATCTAAAAAATCATTTTTTATCAACTGATTGGAAATTGAGAACTTGTTTTCTCGCTAATAGAATTGCTCTTTGTTCCGCTTGATAAAAACGTCGTTGTCGAGGAGACATCTGGAAACATCGTAAATTATCTGCAATTTTTTGTACAAAAGTCTTTACGGGAAATTCAAAAACTTTACCGCGAAAATAATCTAAGATAATATTTGAATAGGCGATGCCTTCAGCTAACTTAATCAAATACTTTTCTTCTAAACGATGAGCCGGAATTAAATGGACTAGGGTTAACGCGGTGAATTGTCCTGTTCCTAACCCTATATCACAGGCAGTAAAAGCTAAATCTGTATCTCCGCAGGAAAATAGAATTTTGGATAGATTAAAAGTTCCTTGACGATCTAGAGATAAGCGATGCTTATCATTTTGGACTAAATTAACATACTCTTCGGCTACAGTTTTTCTCACACATAGCCCAGCACCGCAGGGGATTGTTGGATTTTGATAAAACAAATTTGACCATTGATCTTGCTCAAATTGCCGGATAGCTAAATATTTCCAATAAGGTTTTGTCCAAGCAGGAGGTTCTATTTCAAAGTCACCGCTAATTTGCCCTCCCCAAGCACCAATAAATGGATAATCTTTGCTAATGTTTAATGCAACTTGTAGATAATCCGAATCTAAAACATTATCATCATCAACAAAAACTAAAAGCTCTGCTTTGGATTCTTGAATTCCCCTTAAGCGAGCAAATGTTAACCCTAAATTTTCTTCTCGAATAACGCGGGCATTGGGGTGCCAATCTAGATTAATTGCTGAAGATAAATCTTGAGAACTCGCGTTATCAATAAGTAATAATTCCCAATTTTCAAGGGGGAATGTCTGTTGATTTAAGGCCATTAAAATCCTATTTAAATAATCTAGTCGCGGATTATGGGTACAAGTGATAACACTAATTAAAATTGTCATAAGAATTAGATGGTTATGGAAGTAAAACAATTAATTAATTAGATTAAAATCAAGTTTTCTGGTGAAAATAAAATATTTTTGTTATTTTCTTTTGCGTAAATAATACTTGATTTTCTTTACAATAATTGAACTTTTTATTAAGTCAGTTTTAATAGTTTTTTTGAATATTATGTTTGATTTTTTGAATTGAAATGTATTGGCGAAAAAACTTGTTGGACAGGGTTAAAATAATACGAATAAATTGTTTAAGAGTTGTAACAGAAAAACCAAGTTTTAAAACTTCATTAAGCTGATTTTTGACAGCGATTAGATCACCTTCAGTCATAAGTTTAGGAATAAAGTCAAATAAATAATAATTGGCAAAATTTTGTCTAGCTTGACTCAAATATTTTTGACTAATGGGTTTCGGCAAATAGGACTGGGAGAATTGAATAATATTTCGTATATCACGAATATTTTGGCCTGTGCGAGCGGATCGTCTTGTCAGGGAATTCGATTGAATGCGATAGAGAGCTAAAATTTCTTTTTCATACCAAATAGGATAATGAGTCGCAATCCGAAGCCACATTTCCCAATCTTCTCCACAACAGCAAATACGGCTATCAAATCCTCCAATTTTTTCATAGACAGCCCGTTTAACAACCATCGATGGGGGCTGAATACGTTGTTTAGAGGCTATTTTCTCTAATCCATGATTCCAAATCCCCCTTTCGGACTGTTCTAGTTCGGAGGCAAACATTGCATGGCCTTGGTGATCAATATAAAAATAACGGCAGAAAGCAGCCCCAATATCTAAATTTTGCTCAAAAGCAAGTTGAATTTTGCGATAAAAGCCATCTTTTACACAGTCATCACCATGCAAAAGATGTACTAAATGTCCCTGCGATCGCTGTAAACAGGTATTGAAATTGCGAATATGACCGACATTTTGGGGTTGTCGATAAAATCCGACCCGTCCTTTCCCGACTTCTTCTACGATCACTTGCGGATCATCTTTCGTGGAATAGTCATCAATCACCTCAATTTGCATAACGTCGGGGCCAAGATCTTGAGCTAGAACGCTTGTCAAGGTTTCCCGTAGATAGTTTGCACAGTTGTAGGTCGGAATCATAATTGACCATAGGGGACGAGTGACTCCTGTTGGGACTGGTAGAATTTGGGTTCGATAAAGATGTTCTTCGATCATAAATTGCTTATCATTTTTTGATATTTAATAAACACAAAAAATTGGTGTCAAAACTTAGTAAAAAAGAATAAAATTTATCATCTAAACAAAACTGCTTGTGACCTTTTTAAAAAATTCTTTTGAGTTAATTAAAAATTTGAGAATTTGGGCAGGTAAGCTGGCTTTAAATTCTCTTAATCCCGTGTGAAGCAAAATAGGAATTAATAGTTTGAAAAATTCAAAGAAATAACCAAATTTAAACCCTTCTTTAATTTGATTAATGGCGGCTATCCAATCCCGTTTATATAACAAATTAGAAGCATAGACGAGAGAGATAGACATTGCGCTATAGTTCGCTTTTTGGAAGATCTCCTTAGCTAAAGGTTTTGGCAGATAGGATTGCATAATGGTGATTGCCCTCCGCAAATCCTTCAGATTTTCACCCGTTTTTATATTGCGTGCCGTGCTAGAACTTGCATGATAGCGATAGTTTGCTAGCGTTTCGACTTCGTACCAAATAGGATAATGGGTTGCAATTCTAACCCACATTTCCCAATCTTCACACCACAGTAAACGTTGATCAAATCCACCTAATTTTTCGTAAACTTCCCGACGCACCACGATAGAGGGAGTTTGAATACGTTGTTCAATGGCAATTTTTTCGAGCCAATTAGAAAGAATTCCACTTTCAGACTGTTCTAAGGGAGAAGTCAACTGCACATAGCTATATTCATCCATAAAAGTATGACGGCAAAAGGCTGCCCCAATGTCAGGACTAGTTTCAAAAGCTTGCTGCATCTTTTGGTAAAAACCTGCTTTCACGCAATCATCACCATGTAACAGATGTACTAAATGACCCCGCGATCGCTGCAAACAGGTGGCAAAATTATGGGTATGACCTACATTCTGAGGTTGCCGATAAAAACCGATTCGGCCTTTCCCGACTTCTTCCACGATCGCTTGAGGATCATCTTTTGTGGAACAGTCATCAATCACCTCAATTTGCATAACATCGGGGCCAAGATCTTGAGCTAAAACGCTTGTTAAAGTTTCCCGTAGATAGTTGGCACAATTGTAGGTCGGAATCATAATGGACCACAGGGGACGGGATATATGAGCGGAAACTGGCGGGATAACGGTACAAAAAGCGGTATTAGTTGTCATAAATTATTAGTAGTGACTAAGAATTAACAGGGGCTAGAACATGAGCATCAAGTTGATCTAATAAGGGAGAATTTGGCTCAAATTTTCGGGCGAAGAAGCAACTACTCTGAATCAATTTCGGGTAATCTTCAAGGGTTAAACTTTTGGGATGACCGTAGGCATCATCTATTTGATAAACGTCATAAATTTTGTGATGATTATAAAAATTAAATTGACCGCTATTAACTAAAATAGTTTGAACAAATGATTCGTCAGAGATTTCTGTTTTTTGGTAGAATTTAATTAATTTTGGTTTTTTAATACTATATTTTTGCAGATAAAAGATACACTTTCGAGATAAAAAGTGGCGATGATTACCACCATAACAAATAAATTTTTTATTAAAAGGTAAATTAAAAGCAAACGTTCCAATTTTCAAGGTATTCGCACAGGTAAATAATAAATTGATAGGAAGAATAAATTGTAATTGCAGTTGACTCAGAATACTCTGAATATCTTGGATTAGATGAACTAATTTATAAAGCAGCTTCCTGTTAAATCCTACTTTAGGAATTGATAATGTCAAAAAATATTGATAAAAATAACGCTTTTTGGCTTGTTCTATGCTCCAAGGGCTTTGCTCAGAAAGAACATTATAGTATTGCAAAAAGCCGTCATATTGGGTTTCTGCTAAGTAATTTTCAATTTCTTCAAGGGATTTAATGGGATAGTCTTGTCCTGAAAGATAAGCTAACCAATCAAATTCAATCTCATTCTTCAATAACCAATCAACAGCATTTAAATAGGGTTGTAACATTGAAAATTCTCCCCGTCGAATGGGAAAATTACCTGCTAATAAATAAACATCCGATAAGTGTTGGAGCGGTTCCATTGAAATCGAACTATGGGTAAAATCATAGCCAATAATCACGATAGCATCAGGACTTCCCCGCTTAATCGTTTTCACCAATCGATATACTTGTTCAGGATAGTTATGGGCCTGAATAAAATAACAAACTCTCATTGTTTTATGTATCTAACAAATAGATAAAATTACTGGCTCTAGCGTTTTCTTCAGTAGTGAGGTACCGTATTTTTTTGAATAAACTGAATGAATTTTCAACGTCCGATTGCTGTCGTATACTTTTTTACTATCCCTTAACTTTCACTAGAGATTACGTTTGTCCAATAAGCTTTAGTTAAAGTTTTACAATGAGTGGGAAGTCCGGGATTGCCTGTTCCAAAAAAATCCCCTCCCTCTACAGTAACTTTAGCGGCATCATCAATAAAATCTAGGGTTTCTTGATCGGCATAGGATAGATAGATAGAAATCCGATAAACGCTATTTGCTAACGGTAAGTTTTTTAAACTACAAATCATTGCTCCTTTTCTATCGGTTAAAGTCAGATTTGTTTCGGTAAAATTACTTCTTAATAATAAAATCTTGACTCCCTTTTCATCATAAAAATCAATGCTAGCTACTACATTATGAAGTGTTTGGCTGGTTTCTTTGATATAACCAATTTCAAAAAGGTAATCTTTACCCGATTGTAAAATTTTTTCTTCTTCTCCGTATTCGTTTAAAACGCGAAAGCTAGAAGCTTTAACTTTTCCCGATCCAGTGCGATCGCGTCTTTCAATGAGGGGTAAAGACTCAGAAATTTTGTAAGAATTTTCCAGATAAGCCCCGATCACTTTTTCTGGTGAACTATTCATGGTTAAAGTGCCTGACTCTAATAGAATTGCCCGACTACAGAGGTGGCTAACCGTACTCATATTGTGACTAACAAAAATCACCGTTCGACCTTCTCGGCCCACTTCCTCCATTTTTCCTAAACATTTTTGTTGAAAACGAATATCCCCCACTGCTAAGACTTCATCGACAATTAGAATTTCGGGTTCTAAATGGGCTGCGACGGCAAACGCGAGACGAACATACATTCCAGAGGAATAAAATTTAACCGGCGTATCCAGAAATTTTTCAACTTCAGCAAAGTCAACAATTTCATCAAATTTTCGTTGAATGTCGGCCTTACTCATGCCTAAAATCGCACCATTGAGGAAAATATTTTCGCGTCCAGTTAATTCGCCATGAAATCCGGTTCCAACTTCTAACAAACTGGCAACTCTGCCATGAATAGAAATCCGTCCTTGGGTAGGATCGGTAATACGGCTGAGAATTTTTAATAAGGTTGATTTTCCTGCCCCATTGCGTCCGACAATTCCCAAGCGATCGCCGGGATGAATATCAAAAGAAACATTCTGCAACGCCCAAAATCGTTCTTTTTCTGTCCTTACATCTTTTTCTTGAAAGGACTTAATAACAGTTTTCTTAATCGTGTTAACTCCCTCAACAATCTTATCCCGTAAAGTGGGATGTTTAGGTTGCTCTTTTTTGTGGCTGAGTAGGTATTGTTTGCTGAGATTTTCGACACGAATAATGGGATGAGACATAGATTTAAAGTTTTTTTATAATTAAAATCAGTATGTTAAAAATGGCAAAAGACTAGACCATAAAACTTCCACAAAAAGAAAAGAATTGATGGCTAGTCTATCAAGCATCAGGTTAACCCCTTAAGCCACAGGTAAAACAAGCGGATCGCTCAGGGCCAAGACTCCTGATGAGGAAGAAGGGCTGGAGGCTGGCATTAATCTTAAGGAAGTAATTTGGGCGTTATCCACACTGGTAGAGAAATTCAGATTTAAAAACCCGTCTGTCACCGTGACCTGGAAGGATTTCGTCAGTGCTTTGTATTGGCCACCCGCTTGTGACCAAATGTCAAAGTTTTGTAGAACCGTTTGTCCTTCCAAGGTGACATTAAAGATTCGTTTTCCAGCTGCGTTCCAATAGAGTTCGGCAAAGTTAAGGTCGATAATGTAGGTTCCGTTATTGACAGGGATGTTATAGCCAAAGTTTTGACCATATCGTTCATCCTGATAGAGTGGCGCACTTGTGGTTCCCGCGATCGCCTGAGTCACTTTATAGGTATTAGTAGAGCCCGTGAAGTATTGATCCGCTAACCAGATTTGACCCAGTGTGTCCGTATATTGACCACCGCCTGTATTAATTTGGAGTTGCGTTAAACCATCATTATCAAGAATCGAGAGAATCGCAGTATTTTGCGCCCCAATCGTTGCACCGCCAGTGGCATTACTCAGAATAAGGTTCAGATTTTCCGTTGTCTCCACTAGGGTGTCATCAATAATGTGAATAGTAACGATCTTACTGGTTTCACCACTGGCAAAGTTAACCACAATCGGACTGTTGTTGTAATCATTGGGCGCGATCGCGGTTCCGTTGCTCGGCGTTAAAGTAACACTCACGGCTCCACTACTTCCCCCACTACGGGTAATGGTAATAGCGGTTACAGGCGTTCCATTTTCATTCACCGTATAGGTTGGCGAACTGAAGGCGAATGTTCCAGAGGAGTTGACTGGGGGAGAACCAAGCGGTAATCCCGACCAAGTAGTATTGTTTTGTTGATAATTCCATCCAGTAGAATAGATAAACTCACTACCGATCACCCCGGCTACCCCAGAACGTCGTGGAGCGGGTAGAGGCGTTAGCTCAGTCCATTTATTAGTTACAGGATCATAAGCTGTAACATCTGCAAGTGCGTGATTATAATAATCTTCACCCCCAGCAACGATAATGCGTCCATCCATCACAAAAGTCGCTTCACCCATTTGGGAACGAGGTTTGGGGAGAGAGGCAACCGTTGTCCAAGTATTCGTCACAGGATCATAAACATCAACTTGTGTCTGTACAATTACCTTGTCTTCCTCAAAGAGTTGCCCACCTACCGCATAGGCTTTGCCATTGAGTGCTACGCCTCCTAAGTGGTTGCGAGGATTCGGCATAGGAGCGGCAGTCCGCCAAGTGGGGTTAGGTGCATCTAGGTTCAGAACAAAGTGATCACCTGAGTTAATGGTGCGATCTTGATTCATTCCCCCAAAAAAGTGAATTTCTCGCCCTAACAATACCGCCGCGCCAGCTCCTTTGGGTACAGGGAGCGGAACAAATGTTGTCCAGTTATCTTGAAGCGTATCGTACTTCCAAACAATTGAAGTTCCATAATTTTTGGGATGTAAACCATCGTAACCCCCAATAAAGTACACATTATGACCATCGACTACCGAGGGAGAATGGGTCAGTTTCGTCGGCATATCACCCAACCGCTTCCAGGTGTTTGTTGCTGGTTCATAAACACTCACCCTTTGACTGGTACTACTGACAAAATCATTGGTATTAAACCCACCAAACACATATAATTTTCCATCTACAATCGCACGCAAACTTTCAGAAGTAGGCTCTGTTGCTGAAACTTCGGTAGCCCAAGTGAGACTGGTAAAACCAGAATTGAGATCGTTATCCACAATTGAAAGGATGGCTGAAGTTTGGTTTCCTAATACTGCTCCTCCGGTAACGTTAGATAGGGTCAGGTTAATGCCTTCGACTCGTTCTTGAATGGTATCGTTCACAATCGGAATAATGACTGTTTTAGGCGTTGTATCACCATTGGCAAAGCTAACTGTGATAGGTGCATTGTTGTAATCGGCTGGGGCGGAGGCTGTACCATTGCTGGGAGTGACGACGACGCTGACTGCCCCACTACTGCCTCCCGTGCGAGTAACGGTCACTGCGGCAAGGGACGTTCCATCTTCATTGACGCTAAAGGAGGGCGCACTAAAAGCAATCGCTCCTGCAATGGTAGGAGGAAGAGGATCGCTAACTTTTAGAATTTCAATAGAGGTAATTTCTGCATTATCAACCAAGGCTGAGAAATCAATATTTAAAACCCCATCATTAACGGTAGTTTGGGCAGATTTTGTCAAAGCTCGATTCTGGCCAACTTGAGACCAAATATCAAAGTTTTGTAGGATGGATTGCCCTTCGAGATTGACATTAAAAACACGTTTGCCCGGTTGATTCCAGTAAATTTCTGCAAAATTAAGATTAACGAGATATTGACCGTTAGTTACAGGTATTTGGTAGGAAAAAGGGCTTCCATTAACCCCTGAGCGTTCATTTTGGTAGAGGGCAGGGTCATTGGTTCCGGCGATCGCGCTTGTAATAGCGTAGGTGTAGCTCGTTCCCGTAAAGTATTGATCCGCTGACCAAACTTGACCCGCGCTGTCAGTATATTGACCGCCGCCGGTATTAATCAGGATTTTTGCCAAACTGTCATTATCCAAAATTGATAACGTCGCTTTATTTTGTAGATCAATGACGGCTCCTCCAGTAGGATTGCCCAAGGTGAGATTAATCGTTTCTGTACTTTCCACAATGGTGTCATTCACAATGGGAATCGTTATCGTTTTTGGAGCTGTATCCCCATCGGCAAAATTAACCGTAATAGGTGTGTTATTGTAATCGGCTGGAGCCGTTGCGGTTCCTTCAGTTAAATTAATAGTGGCACTGACTGCTCCGCTACTCCCTTGGGTACGAGTCACAGTTACAGCGGTCACGGGGGTTCCATTTTCATTGACTGTATAGGTCGGAGCACTAAAAGCTAAAGTTCCTGCGGTGGATGAAGGTGAAGGAATATCTCCTTCTCTTAAAATTTCAAGGGCGGTGACTTGGGCGTTGTCAACTAAGGAATCAAAGTTAATATTGAGAGTCCCATCGGTGACGGCAACCCGAGTCGATTTGGTGATAGCTTTTTTGGCTCCTCCCTCTAAGAGGATGTCAAAATCATTTAAAAACGACTCTCCTTCGATATCGACATCAAAGATCCGTTTCCCCGCTTGTTGCCAATACAGTTCGGCAAAGTGAAGATTGATATTGTAAATACCTGGTAATACGGAAAATTGGTAAGCAAACGAGCTACCATTCATGCCCGAACGTTCATCTTGGTAAAGAGGGCTGTCATTGGTTCCCGCGATCGCCTGATTAATGGCGTAGGAATAACTCGTCCCTACAAAATTTTGATCAGCAGACCAATTTCGCCCCAGAGAATCAACATAGGAACTGCCACCCGCATTAATTCGAGCAATGGGAGTTCCACTCGTAATCAGTGGCAATAAGGGTAAGCTAAAGGTTGGTGTTCCCGTATGCAAAACTGCGTCGTAGGATTCTTTTAACCAGGGTTGAATGGCTAAGGAAGATTTAATCTCGCCAGTTGTGAACTGAAGTTCCCAATCTCCTCCTAAAGCCTGACTACCCGTTAGGTTGATTGAGGCAGCAATATTAGCCTCCAAGTATTCACTCAGTTTTTGGATAAAATCCACACCGCGATCATTACTTGCCACATTGCAACCATACAGTAGAATCTCGGCTTCAGGCTGGAGAGCCATTTTCCACCACTGCAAATCGTTGGCATAAAAATCAAAAGTTGTTAAGTCGAGTCTCGCTGTTCCCAACTGTAAACAACCCGATTCGCCATGAGAAACAATATGAAGACTAGAAACTCCCAAATTTTTAATTAAAATATCCGTAATTTGGTGAATCCCGTCTTGGGTATAATCCAGCAAAAAGACTTCAAAGCCTGGACTAATGCCTAACAGAACGCTGGAAAAATCCTCAATTCTGGTATCTACAACAACGATATTTAATCCTGGTTTAATGGGCTCCGGTACAGTATCCTCCGTTTTTTGGATAGCGGGAGTCGGGATAAATGAGTCATTACAGTAATGAGTGGCAATGGGAGGATTTTGATGAGCTAATCCCGTAAGTTGACAGAAATCTAAATATTGAATGCCACTATTGTAATTAATGTAATTGAAAGGAATGGTTAGGGGCTTCATAAGAATTGAGTTTCCTGTTATTAAGAAATGGCTAAAAGAGCGTTAAGTTAAATTGGCCAATCGGCGATCGCTGACCTAATCCTGTTCACAGAACGATAGGATAAAAAGGATTAGGAAATTTTCAGGAGTTCAAGTGACGTAATAGCGGCATTGTCGATGCTGGCTGATAGGTTGATATTAAGAACGCCATCAGTGACGAGAACTTGAATAAATCGGGTAATCGCTCTGTTTTGCCCGCCAGCTTGCGACCAAATATCAAAGTTTTGTAAGAACGTTTGGCCTTCTACGTTGACATTAAAAACTCGTTTCCCGGCCGCATTCCAATACAGTTCTGCAAAATTCAGATTAACTAAATAGGTTCCATTGCTGACCGGAATGTTGTAATTAAAGTTTTGACCATAACGTTCATCCTGGTAGAGTCCCGAATTTGGCGTACCCGCGATCGCTTGAGTCGTGCTGTAGGTATTCGTGGAGCCCGTAAAATATTGATCTGCCGACCAAACTTGACCCGCAATATCGGTATATTGACCGCCGCCTGTGTTGATTCGCACTTGCGCTAAGCTGTCATTGTCCCGAATCGAGAGAATTGCTGTATTCTGTGTCCCAATCGTCGCGCCACCAGTGGCATTGCTTAAGGAGAGATTAATCGTTTCTGCACTTTCAACCGTTGTGTCATTAACAATCGGAATAGTAACGGTCTTACTGGTTTCCCCACTGGCGAAGTTAACCACTATCGGCGTGTTGTTATAGTCACTGGGCGCGATCGCGGTTCCGTTGCTGGGGGTTAAGGTGACACTGACGGCTCCACTACTACTACCGGTGCGGGTAATCGTCACGGCAGAAACAGGCGTTCCATTTTCATTGACGATGTAGGTCGGGGCACTAAAGGCTAACGTACCGGCTGAGGTAGTGACATTGGCTACTTTGAGTAATTCAATAGACGTAATTTCGGCATTATCAACGCTGGCAGCAAAATTAATATTGAGAACACCATCGGTCACGGTGACTTGGGCTGACTTGGTTAGTGCCTTGTTCTGGCCGCCTGCTTGCGACCAAATATCAAAGTTTTGCAAGACCGACTGTCCTTCTACGTTGACATTAAAAACTCGTTGCCCGGCCGCATTGACATAAAGTTCAGCAAAATTCAGATTGACCAGATAGGTTCCATTGCTGACAGGGATGTTGTAACTAAAGTTTTGACCATAGCGTTCATTTTGATAGAGTCCCGAATTCGGCGTACCGGCGATCGCTTGAGTCGTGCTGTAGGTATTCGTGGAGCCCGTAAAATATTGATCCGCCGACCAAATTTGACCCGCAATGTCTGTATATTGACCGCCACCCGTATTAATGAGCGTTTTTCCTAAATTATCATTATCGAGAATGGAGAGAATCGCTGTATTTTGGCTACCAATGGTTGCGCCACCAGTGGCATTGCTTAAGGAGAGATTAATTGTTTCTGCACTTTCAACCGTTGTGTCATCAATAATGGGAATGCTAACGGTCTTACTGGTTTCTCCATTGGCAAAGTTAACCACAATCGGGCTGCTGTTGTAATCACTCGACGCGATCGCTGTGCCATTGGTGGGGGTCAAAGTGACACTGACGGCTCCACTGCTACCACCGCTACGGGTAATCGTCACAGCAGAAACAGGGGTTCCATTTTCGTTAACGGTATAAGTCGGCGTACTAAAGGCGAATGTCCCCGCAGAAGAGGGTGGCATAGAATTGCCCATCAAATAGCGAAACGCATTACTTAGGGTTGAAGTCACCCCATTGCTCGTGACGACCACATCAATCATTCCCGTCGGAGCCGAACCTTGAGCTGGAATAAATCCTTCAATTCGTTTAGAAGAGACAGAGGTTAAAACGGCCTGAACGGTCTGAGTTCCCATCCCTATTTTTACGGTTGTATTAGCTAAATTGCCGAAATTCTGACCACTAATCACAAATTTACCGCCGCCCTGGGACGGAGCGCGCCAAGGGAAAATATCGTAGGCTTCGGTATTGGTGGTATTTAAGTTGGGTAAGGAAACCGTAATAGCATTGTCCGTGTAGTCAATTCCTAAAATCGCTCCCCCTGGCCCAACGACCACATCTAGCGAAGTTGGCCCATTTTCCAGGGTTGTCACATTTTGGACAGTTTGGCCATCGGGGGATAATTGAATCATATTCAGAGACCCATTCCATTTTTGGGCTAATAAGTCCCCTTTTAATTGATCATTAAAGATTTTGGCGCGATATTCCGTAATCCCGTTGGTTGAAGATTGCAAGGTGCTTAAAGGTGCGGTATAAACCCCTGGAATACTGGCGACGGAAGGCCCTTGATAGACATTTTGACGGTTATCATAACGCCCACGATTGCGGTTAGGATGCCCGTAGTAGCTGCCGGCAACAAGTAAATTGAGTTCATCGGGATCGGTGGGATCCGGGCCTTGGGTAGTGGCAGAAGTTGAAGCTGCACCAAAACCGGCATTGGGCCCATTCACCACAGAATAGACTTGATCTTGGGTTGTCCAGACCACATCATAGGGATTTCTCAGCCCCGCCGCCAACACACTTATGCCTGTCCCTGGTACAACATCGACCTTATCGCCAAAAACCTGATTATTGTTAATGAGACCCGTTGCCGTTTCAACATAAGTAATGTTGCCCTTAAAGTTTGGATCCGATAATTTCGCTTTCAAAACAGCCGCCCCCAAAGGAGACTCTGGCAATCCGCCCAATCCATTCGCTGGAATTCCTGCATTCGTCGCGCTTCCCACCGCAATTAAGAGATCGCCATTGTTATCAAAGGCTAATCCATTAACGCCGTGATCATGATTGGAAACGGGAAGCCTAGTAATGACAGGGGTAACAGTGGCAAAGTCGGGGCCGGAAAGAACGGAAATTTGTCCACTATAGGGGGAAAAATCTGTGGGATTAATGAATTGGCCGCCATTATTAGCAAACAGTTGACTATGGGCGACGTAAATCTTGGGTGTGGTATCAAAGGGATTAAAAGCAATGCCTAAGATATTCTTATTGGTGAGATTGGCGATCGCGTTAGTCTGTTGGGTATTGATGACATTGTAATTTTCATCAAAGGTATAAATGTAAATATTGCCCGTAATTGAGCCGACATAAAGCCGACCATCGGGGCCCCATTCTCCTTGGGTCGGTGCAAAGGGAGTGGCAACAACGGTAGCCGGTTTAAACGAAATGGGAGTTGCAGCACCGGAATATTCAAAGGTAACGGCCTCACTCTTACCCTTTGGTGTTTCTACTGTGACTAAAATTGTGCCGATATTGCCAGGGGGAGTGACTAAGGTAATTTCACCCTGCTTAACCGTAATATTTGGTGACGTTAAAACCTGATTTCCCCAGTTAACTTTCACCTGATTAGCGGCATCCCCATCGAAAAAGGCAACGCCCTTAATGGTGATCGTTTGGCCTCCCGCCGTAGAACCTGTCGTTGCAGACAGACTATTAATAAAAGGCTTCAGATTACTTTGATCGTGGGTCAAATTTGTTGGATTGATCGAGGTCAAAGCACCGCCATTCACCGAGGCTAACACTTCTATTGGTTGAATTTCTGACGCAGAACGGGCAATTCGGGCTTCTAGGTTGTAGGTTCCGACGGCTAAGCTCAGGGGAGCCGTAACTAAGTTGCCATTAATATAAAGACGGCTAGAAGTTCCTCCATTGATGCTAAAGTTATAGGTTCCTGTGGTAGTTACCTGAAATTTTCCACTCATGACGACGGCCGCATTCTCGGTAATCGGAGAGCCACCCAGTTGACGATTCACCTCTTCAATACGCAAAGTCGGATTAATTTCTTGGAAGTCAGGCTTTTCCGGCAAGAGGATAATATCGGCATTCGTAAAATACTTGGTTAACACCCCCCCTACCGCATTGATCGGATAAATATTGAGCGGCGGTGCGGATTCGCTTAAGGTTCTCGGTGGCGTATTGTTATCGGCGATCGCGAGGGAAATCTGATGTTGTCCCAAAGCTAAGGTCGGCGTAATGTTGGCCGATGTCCCAATAATCGTCGTTCCGTCCCTCCAAATAAAGCTGGTTAACTGACGGCCGAACTCATGGGTGTGGGATTCATCCCCCCGCAAAAAGATCGTTTCGCTGCCATTTCCTTCATAGTCAACCGCATAGGAAGGCACTCTGGCCACTACATGGAGATAGGGATCGCCGGTTTGGTTGGGACTAGGAATGACTTTAATGGACGAAACCTTAGCGTTATCAATTTGGGAAAGGAAGTCCAGATTCAATACCCCATCGGAAACGCCTACTTCAAAGGTTTTACTAAGGGCCGCATTAGCCCCCACCAATGACCAAATATCCAGATCATCAATGACAAGTTGACCTTCTGCTTTTACATCAAAAACTCGTAAATTTGGCCCATTCCAATAAATTTCAGCAAAATTAAGGGTGACTTGATAGGTTCCGGCCGTTGCAACAGGAATATTGTAGGAAAAATTGCCCCAACGCTCTGTTTTATAAAGCGTTTGATCATTGGTTCCTGTAATCGTTTGGGTGGTTGAAAATTGATTACCCCCAACAAAGTTCGTATCTGCTGACCAGCTTTGTCCGGCCGTATCGGTGTACTGGGTTCCCCCTGAGTTAATTAAGGTAGTGTTAGTAGGAGCAAGTGCGGCTTGAGGTGCGGCAGCCAAGAGTAAGTTACTGTCTGTTTTTTGAGCCGATAAAGAACTCGTATTAGTCAGAGTGGAGACAGGATTAGTAGAAACATTTCCATTTGTTTTGTCAGGAATAATTTCAATAAAGGAAACTAATGCTTGATTAACAACGGATTCAAAATCAATATCTAAAAAGCCATCTTTGACGTTGACTTTAATGGTTTTAACTAATGCTTTTTGAGAACCGACTTCAGACCAAATATCTAAATCGTTGAGTTCGACTTTATCTTCTACCCAAACATCAAAAACTCGTTGATCCTTACCCGTAATATAAGGCGACTCTACAAATCCTAAATTAATCAGGTATTTTCCATTAGGTAATGCAAATTGATAGGCGAAAGAATCTCCTATACGACCTGATTGGAATAGATTTTGATCCTGAGTATTAGTAACCGGTAAAACCGTCGAAAAGCCCGTACCATCAATGAAGTTTGTATCAGCGGCCCAGACTTTATTGGAAGAATCTTTGCTACTTTGTCCACCTGCTTTAATCCGAACCGTTTCGCGATCGCCAAAAATTTCCGTTAATTTGGTACTGGCAAAAAGATGTTTAATTTTATTTTTTTCTCGATTATCTTGTTTTATTTTCGAGAAAAAATCAGACGAGTTCTCGGCGGGATTATTCACAACAGAAGCAGCAACCGCAGAGCCAGTTAAGGAGTCTTGGGTTAAAGCGAGAGAAGTATTTTGCTGCGTCGAATGGAGGTCGGAAATAGCTAGATTGGGGGTTACTACAAGATTAGTCGTAGGGATAGGATCAATGGTTAATGGTTTATTTAAAGCGGATGAGGATGTTGGTATTTGGGCTAAATTTTCTGGAGGTAAATTAGTCAAAGCATTGATATTTTGTAGATTTGAATAATTTATCGTGGATAATGGGGGTAAAGTCTGCAAAGAGTCCATTGTAAAAAATGTTATTAAACACTGTAGAGAAGTTCATTCTAAATCTGCGAGTTTATTAAGCTAAGTTAAGTCCAAAAATTTAAATAATTTATTCTTCAACGTTTTATGATTTAGTGATAAATCAGTTTCATGAAAGATTTGTGAAGGGAGGTTCGGCTTAATATAAATTAATAAAAATAATGCTTTTAAAAATTTTTTGAATTTATTAAAAAAACACCATTAAATTAGATTAAATGGTGAATTGATAGGATTTTATTGTTAGAAATTAGCCTGAGATAAAACAAGTTTGACAAATAATTACTTCTAAGTTCGGTTCTTTTAAGTTTTATTAGTTTAAAATGTTTGATTTTAAAAGATAGTCGCTAATTAAATGACATCGGCAAAGGTTCTTTCAGTTTTGCGGAAATACCAAATCCCTGTGACTAAGAAAAATAAAACTAAAATTAAGGAAAGGAAAAAACCAGGCAGATAGAGGGTCGAATCTCCGCCTAAAATAGCCCAACGAAATCCGTCAATAACCCCTACCATTGGGTTTAAAGAGTACAAGAAACGCCATCTTTCAGGAACAATATTGCTACTAAATCCAACAGGCGAAATATACAAACCGAACTGAACCATAAAGGGAACTATATAACGAAAGTCTCGGTATTTTACGTTCAAGGATGCTAACCATAACCCAAAGCCCATCGACGCAGCAAAGGCGATCGCGATAAAAAAGGGCAAGGTAATAATGCGCCAACTGGGGACAAAATTGTACCAAGCCATTAAGCCCAAAAGAATCATCCCCGATACCAGGAAATCCACAAAACTGACGACCACCGCACTAGTCGGCACAATTAAACGGGGAAAATAAACCTTAGAAATGAGATTGGCGTTACTAATTAAACTATTGCTACATTCTGAAAGAGAATTGGAAAAGAATTGCCAAGGTAACATGGCCGAAAACACTAAAATGGGATAAGGAACGCCCTGGGATGGCAATTTAGCTAGACTCCCAAAAACCACTGTAAAAACGATCATGGTCAAAAAAGGACGAATTAAAGCCCACGCAATACCGATCGCGGTTTGTTTATAGCGGACTAAAATATCGCGCCAAGCGAGAAAATAGAATAATTCCCGATATTTCCAAAGATCTTGCCAATATTGTTTTTCTGTTCGACCAGCTTCGATAATAATGGTTGATTTAACAGTAGGTGATTTGGTTGTCATTGCACAGGTTTCCAAAAAGTTTGTATAGGTCGGGCCAGGAAAAAGGCAATCCTAAATTGCCAAATGACGATAAGGGCAGGGGCTAATCCGTATTGTTGACAATAACGCCTGCGACTTGGCTTCGATTTCTTCTCAAGGTTTCCAAGCTTTCCATTACCGTCGAGCGTTCCGCTTTTTTCAAATTCACGACTAAAAGCACTTCATCCACTTTGGGTAAAATGCTTTGGGCATCGGCTAATTCCGTCAGCGCAGAGGTGTCCATGAGAATATAATCATACACTTGTCGCCACTGGTCTAGCATGAGTTGCATTTTCGGAGACACTAACCACAGGAAAGAACTATTGAGAACTGGCCCTGCTGTTAGGACATCGGGATAACTCGGATGAATAGAGTTTTGGGTATGGATACCAACAGAAGGAGGAGCTGTTAATACTTGGGCAAAAATGGGACTAAATTGGTTATTTCTGCCGTTTGTATCAGCATAATTGCCATTTTTTCCATTGCTCGAAGCGGGTGGGACGTTACTGAGATAGTTGTCAATAATTTGGGGAGCGGTAGAGCGGGTAATACTTTGCCAGGTCAAATCCGTTGCGATCGCCGTTGTCAGTCCTTGAATATTGGGAAGCGAAAACACTTGATGCAACTTGGGATCGGCTAAATTGGTGTCTACAATTAAGACCCTTTTCCCCAGTTCCGCCAAGGCTAACCCCAGATTATAGGTCATGGTCGTGGTTCCTTCTCCCAGGGTTGTCGCTGTTAAGGCAATCACCTGCCCCCGTTGATTACTGGTTTGTAACGATAGGGCCAGAGACAGAGAGCGAATGGCTTCGGTAAAGGGGTTGGACTGATTGAGGAGTTGCAATTGGGGACTTTTGAAAGGAGCCGTTTCTCCCTGGGAACGGGGAATCATGCCCAAAATAGGAACAGGGAGGAGTTGTTTGAGTTCCTGAAGGGTACTGAAACGCCGATCCAATTTTTCCAGCCATAATGCCATTCCCACTCCCGATAGTAAACCCGCTAATAAGCTGAGAACAAGTCCTCGATTGCGATCTTTGGCGATAGCATCCGTCGGCAACATGGGCGGCTCAATCACTTTCCAGATAGAGGTTTCCTGAGCTTCTCGAATCCGTAATTCTTGAAGTTTTTCAGTCAACGCATCAACGGTTTTAATGCTGGTTGCTTCCCGTAACTTGAGAGTGCGATATTTTTGTTGCAATTTCAGTAGGCGATTAAAGTTAAAATTTGTGGCTTGCTCCTGCTGCCGTAATTTGGGTAATTGTTGTTGCTGAGCCGCTAAGCTGATCTGCACTTGGGTCAGTTGGGCCGCCAAATTTTGCAACAGAGCTCCATTTTCCCGTTGTTTAGCCGCCATCTGGAAACCGCGATCGCCGACGACATTACGGCTCATTTGATTCAATAAACGATTGAGTTCATCAATTTGCTCTTTTAGGTTTTGAATTGCGGGATGATTAGCCGTAAAACGGGTTTGGGCAAGACGATATTCCACATTCAACGTTTGTAATTGTCTTAAAACCGATTGATAACTTGTGTCTTGGCTCAGAATCGAATCACTTAACAAGGTCCGCGGATTCTGGTCGGCATTGGTTAATTGACCTTGAAGGGCGGCATACTGTTGCTCGATTTGGTGGAGCGTAAGTTCGGCTTCAGCAATTTTGCTGCGGATCGCTTCTTTATTGGTATAGGCCAAATTTAAGCTCGTCTCAATATCTTCCAAGTTATTGACAATCCGAAAATTCGTCAATTCATTAGAGTTTTTTTCTAGGGATGCTCTCGCTTGGGGTAATCGAGCCTCAATAAACTGAATGGCATTGGTTACCGGCGATCGCTGACTGTCTTTACCGTATTCCAAATAAGTGGCCACTAATGCATCCAAAACACGCTTGGCCCGCACCGGATCGGTATCTTCATAGGAAACGGACAGAACCGAAGTATCCTTGGGTTGAAAGAGCGTCAACCTTTGAGCAATCATTCCTGGAGTAATCGGTTGATCTTCAGGCTTAAGTTTTTTAATTGCCTTATTGAGTAAGGATTGACTCTTTAAAACTTCAATTGCCGTTAATAGGTTATCCTCATTGTCGCTCTTAGCATTGTTATCCTCAGACGGAACCACAGGGACAGAAACCTGAGTCCCCACCAAAATTAACGATTGAGTTCGATAGACACTGGGAGTTTGTAATAAAAAATAGGCCACCCCGCCCGATACCGTTGTGGCAGTCAGGATCGCAGCTAACCAATGTCGCCGAATCGCTGTCCACCAATTGCCACGAGATGCAACCATCTCAGGCCCCATGATTTGCAAAGTATCCATAATATTTAAATTCAATTGCCAACCTAATTAACCGAAAAATCTTAGGGAAAAGAAGTCACTTGCACCTTAGCCAAGGGCTTAATCGTTTCCACATTCAGCTTGAGGACTTGGGCATACTGGTGAGCAATAATATCTAGGGTGCATTGGGATTCCAAATAATGCCGTCCCGCTTTTCCCATTTTTCGCGCTAATTCGGGTTCCGATGCTAGATGTAAAATAAATTCTGCTAAATTTTTACTGTCATTGTTATCAAACGTTTGACCACACTGCTGTTTGCGGACTAAATCATGGAGATAACATTGGGAATCACAGACCACCGCAACCGGCCGCCCAGTTGCTAATAGACTATAGAACTTACTGGGAGCCACGATCCCCCCCATTCCCGCCTCAACACTCACGAGGGTCAAATCACAGGCTGTTAGAGAATAGGGTAAAACTTCTTTGTCTTGGTAGGGTAAAAATAAGCAATTTTCTAAGCCCCAGGCTTGAACAGTCTTTTGAGCCACTTGATACTTGGGCCCGCCGCCAATAAAGACAAATTGCACAGGATGATCTTGCAACAGACAAGCTGTATCCAGGATCGTTTGAATATCGTGGCAACGGCCCATATTGCCTGAATACAAGACCGTAAATTTTTCTGTTAAGCGATGCTCTTGAGCAAACCAATTTTTACTTTTTTCCAGGGGAACTATCCAATTAGGATCTGACCAATTCGAGATGACCGCAATCTTATGGGCTAATCGGGGTTGTTTTTGCAAGATCCGTTGTTTCATGGAACTACTTAAAACAATGACCTGTTCTGCATTCTTCCATGTCCAACGATTTAACGTGTTCCAAAACTTAATTAACCAATTTTCCGAGGAAACTACGCCCAATTCTTCGGCCACATCGGGATAAAGGTCATAAATGAGGCAAACATAGGGTGAACCCTTAATTAAATGCAATAAATAACCAATAAACGGCAAAAAAGGCGGGGCTGTGGTTAAGAGTAGGATATCATCTCGTTTTAAATTTCTTAGTAAATGCAAGACCGCCCGCACGGTAAACAACAATCCCTGTAACGCTTTTCCCCGAATACGATGTAACGAAACTTGGGTTGCTCTGGTGCGTCGGATGCAGACATTATGCTGTTTTTCTGAAGCTGAGGCATGAACGTTATTAAAGGCATAGGCCGGTTGCCCTGTGAAGACTTTGATAGAGGCTCCCTTTTTGCCTAAATAGCTGACTAATTCATAAATTAATTGTCCAGTAGGAGCGAAATCAGGGGGAAAAAATTGATTGACAACTAATAATTTTCTACCCTGTTGAAGCAAACTTTTCATATAAATAAAACTCGTCTAAATGGTAAGGAATAAAAGTGTTGAGAGTTACCATTGGCTTCATGCTCTCTTCCTTGACAAAATTGCTGCTATTTTGCTGAGTCGATCACGTCTCGGAGCTTTAGACCAAAGGATTTTGCCTATAAATTTAAATATTTATTTAAATAACGATTCCTCAAATTTTTGACACAAAAATCCCTTTGACTGAGAATCTTTGAGTGCACTCACTGGTGTCTTCTCTTGAGATTCTTGGCAAGCAAAAGCCAGCCACTGCGTATCTGTGGTTGAATGGGATTGATAAATGTGGTCAAAGACAATGCTGACTCAATTCAAAACGAATGAAAATTGAGTTAAAAAACCTAGAATTGCAAAATAAGTTTTTTCTAAAAAAACGGAATATGATGGCTTGAGTCGCCTAGAAAAGTTTGGGCTATTTCTGGGGTTGCAATGGAAGCGTTAACTAATACCAGTTAAAACAAAAGTTCGACTGATTTAGTAATCACTATCATTACAATTTTGCGCACAAGCCTAGTGTTGTCTAAAGGCAGCTGATTTTAAAGTTGGATGAGTAAAAAGGATTGTTAATAAAAAATGAAAAAACAGATTTTACTTCAAACTTCATTCAAACTTGTGAAGTTAAAAGGATTAATTTTCACACTGAGCAGGGTTTGGTAGGACGTAAATTTTCTTTTTTCCTGCACGATAAGGTTATCGGTATGAAAATAAAATGCGGATTGAGTTTGAAACTCAAGCAATAACTTTTAGGCGATTGGAAGACTGCCCCAAATACTTAAGCAGATTTTATTAAGTATTTGTTCGGGGCGGAAAAATTGGCTCGGTCAGGATAAAATCCCGAAAAGTCGATAAATTGGTTTTCATAGAGTATTAAAGGTTTATATTTAAAGGCTTTTTAAAAAAGGTTTCCCTAAAATTCACGGGTGTGAAGCTAAGAGATTTCTAGTATGATATCCGTAAATTTACAGATTTGCAAGCCCCTTAATCAAGTTTTAATAACTTTATTCAAATCAATACTAATCATTGTGAAAAATAGACCTTTAACAAGAGAGTGATCCTATAATTGCTCATTTTGATAGATCCATGCCTCTCTCTAGAGAAAGGCATACACCTTAGGTTTAACCTGTTTCATCCCCCTTTTTTAAGCAATATGGCCTATTTCTCTGGAGGTATTTTGGGGCGATCGCGTCATCTTCTCCGGATGGCTTTCCAAAGATAGAGGAGGAGTAGGGCAGAGAGGAGAGACCCTAAGTTCCATTTCACCGATTTTTTAATCAGGGTTAAGCGGCCTTCCTTTAAGGCTTGGGCTTGAGCTTGTAATTGGCTTTGCCCCGTATTCATCGCAGTTGTGAGTTGTTGTTTAAAAGCTTGAACCTGCTGAGGCGTTTGTAAAGGAGGTAAGGATTCGGTATTCTGTAAATTTTGGGTTAGTAATTGGCGTAAATCGTCAGTTGTATTACTGGTTTTTAAATTTTGTTGAGCAGTTTGGACTCGGCTCAGTTGAGTGTTAATTTGAGAACTTTGTTGTTCATTGATGTTTAATAAACGATGGGTATTTAAAATTCCTAAGGGGATCAACAAAAAATAGATCAGACTCAAGGTAAACGCGAGTCCCGTCAACCAAGGGAATAACATTTTCTCTAAGCGTTTGCGGCCAAAATTTCGCCCTAAATAAATCAATCCATAGGCTAAAAAAAGAATGGGAACTTTCTCGACTAAAACGCCAAATGTTTGGAACTCCCAGGCAGGATTGGTTAAATAGAAAGGAATAACCGTTTCAATGAAATCAAAGAGAAAAAAAGCGAGAAAAACGTAACCGATAACCCGTAGTAGGGCTAATGACCAGAGACTTGAGGTATGGGTCAACAGGGGAGAATTGTTAACTGGAGCTTCGTTTAAATTAACCATGATTAAATTAAAAAAAAGGTACTAAAGGGTTGCTTGTTGTTTGAAAAATTGGGTCTGTGTCCACGCATACCAATTGCGCCAGGCTTCCTGCAAGACGACTTGAGCTTCTTGGCGGTCTGATGGCGATCGCAGCGGGACAGATAAATGTGACCACAAACACCGTTGATCTAAGAGGGGAGCCCGTCCCCATAGCCAATCCTTAAACCAAGATAGGTTTTTATCAGAAATCAATTTGGCCCGTAGATATTGATCGGCTGTAACCGTACTCGGCCCGTTGGGATTAATGCAGGCACTTAAATACAAGCGATGTTGGGCGGGGATCAGGGCGATCATACCGATATTAAGCTGATAGGAAATCTGAGGACGGGCTGGCAGAGTGGTATAGTTCTGTAAAAAATCCTGGATATCCGCTTTATTGGCATCTAGGTAATAGGCCTGTATTTCGAGTTCCCATTTTTGAGCATTGCGATATTGGTAAACTCGACTACTAATGGGTTTTAATAAAGCCGACCCTTCTGGCAAAAGGGAGGAACTCTGGGTTGGTTGCCATCCTCTCAAAGGAACAGTTTGCGGTAAGCTGATTTTTGCCACAGTTGGGCGGGGTTGGAGGGATGTTCTAAGTCCCACACCCAAGGTTAATAGGCTTCCCCCTACGGCGATCGCCAAAACCGATGAACGATAAAAATTCCGAAGGTTCATTCCATTTCCTCCTGTTCAATGGGGAAAATAGCGGATTCTGAAGGCTGAATCAGGCAGTAAGCCAAAGCACAGAGTAAAGACATGGAAATCAAAGAAAAGAGCAGTGAACCCTCCCCAGCGTGCCAATAATCAAAACCCACGCGATTGTGATAAGCCACAATGACCCCTAATAGGGCAACTCGCACCGCATTGATCACAAAACCAATCCCTAAAGCCCCAATCGGTAAAAACACCCTAGTTTTCCAGTTCGTTGGAAACACAAGGAAAAATAAAAGCGTGAGGCTGAGCATTTCAATCATGGCGTTGAGTCCAGAGCAACCCGGATAGACCTCAATTCCATTGGTGGAGTCTTGAAAATAAATATTGACTCCTTGGCGAACAAAGGAAAATCCGGCATACCAGAGCAGGTAGCTGGCAACTTTTGCCGTTAAAGGAGAGGGATCAAAATGGCTGAGCAGGGAAGTAACGGGCGCGATCGCGCAGAGAATAAAAACGATTAAAAATTCCCGCTTATATTGAACTAGCCCCCGAAATCCAGAGGCTAACAGGGCCAGACAAAAACTAGCCACCAAGGGAAACAGGTACAAACTCGACGTACTTTGAACGATTAAAAAAATACTTTTAATCAGTAAGGGAATCAGTAAGGCGATCGCGAAAAAAGTTGAAAAAAGTCCGCTCTCTAACCTCAAAGTCTGACGTTTTTCCCAAATTAAAGAAATCACCGCACCCCAAAAAACCACACTCAACCCTAAAAAACTAAGAATTCCCACCCGCCAAATCATACTCAGATGAATTAAGCAGAGATTAATTCCTAAAAAGGCTAGTAAAAATGGAATTTTTTGGAAATTGTGCTGTTTATTTCTCCATAAACACAAAAATTTGTCAATGTCCATTCGCTAACATAAAAAAAGATGACGCACACTCTACAAACGGTTTTAACTAACCCCTAGAGGTAGACTGCATATATTCAAAATTGTCAAAATATCGCAGTTTACAGCAAAATTGCTGCTAGGTCGGAACGTAATATTATGCTGTCTCTACAAAGACTTGCCATTGATCACAACACAATTTGCTATAGATGTAATTGTCATCACAATGAGATGGGATACCCAGAAGCCTTTAACACTAATGGTATGAAAAGTGATTAGATTGTTTATCCCCCCTAGCCCCCTTATTTATAAAAGAGTTAAAAACGGAGGGATTAACAAGGTGGTACGGCTTTATTTAAGTGAATTTCACAAGACTTAATAACTACGAATCCATCAAGATAAAAAGAGGGGATAAACACTCAAGAGTTTATGGGATTGCTTAAAACTAAGCAGTTTCTACCGAAATAAAACCATCTTAGTTCTGTTTAGACTGTTTAGCTTTACGTTTGAGGAACGTACCAAAACCTAAAGCAATCCCCGAACCTATCAGCGTAATTGGCTCAGGAACAGGTGTCGTACCAAAAGCGGCTGAACTTCCATAGCCCCCAATGTGGGCAGCAGCAAGGGGATTTACCCCATTGGGTTAGGGCGCATTAAATTGAGAAGCCG
>CAYZWO010000002.1:0-47279 GCA_964482215.1 uncultured bacterium | reverse complement strand
TTCCCGTTAAAAGGAAATTAGCAACCGACGTTGCGGCTAATCGTTGGGCTTTGGCATTAGGAAAATTAATTTGGAAATCCCAATTATCTTTGTAGGTACTGCCATAACCAGGAACATTATCATAGCTGTTATTACTACTAACCAACCAGGCTAATGAACCGCTAGGAACCACACCGCCAGTATAGGCGACAAGAACCGGATTAATACCTAAATTTTGCGTGGTATTAAAGGTCAAGCGATCAACATAGCCCCCCGAATATTGCCCTGAACTGGCAAAATTGGCAGTGATTTTTAAAGATACTTGATTAATGTCAATATCATCAAAGTCCAAGGTGACATAGGGCTTACTGGGATCAGCTTTAGCAGGGAGGAAGCCCGTAGCACCATTGAGAACAAAAGTGTCAATCCCGATACTAAAAGCTTTGACAGGTGACGGGTTACTCAGAACGAAAAGAGCCGTTACAGTGCCTAAGGTCAAGCAAGAAAGGTTAAAGTTTGTTTTTGATATCTGCATAAAATTCGGTATTGAAAGGGTAATAAAATTCGGTAGCAAATGTAGCGTTGAAGCAGAGAGTCAAGTGTAAAACTTCTACTAATTCTCGACTCATTCAGACTGAATACTCAAGAACTAGAAACTGCTCACGACAGATTGCTACTAATGGGTTGTATTGAGGGTTAAAAATTTTTTATTAAAAAGTTATAGACAAAGACAAAAATGTCAATAGCCAAATCATATCAGTATATTTACCGATATACAAGATCTAGCAATATTTTTTTATGTAAAAATACTGAACACATGTTTAAACTGCCCTATATAGAAGTTTAAGTACTCAGCTAGTTTTAAACTCTTATAGGGTTTTCTTACAATGTCTATCCTTTTTTTAGTTTAAATAGGCATAAAGTCCAACAACTCTCTCAAAGGGCTTAAACCTATTGACCTATTGGTGCTGTTACTCCTATCCACCAAGATCGCCATAGCAAAAATGCAGTTAAACATTGAAAACGAAGCCCTGACCTCGTTGAGTTTAGCCGTCATTTTTCACGAGTTCCTATTCGTAAAAGCGTTTAAAAGCTTGTCCATTCGTGCGGCGGCTCATGCGTAAGGTAAATTCGCTCACTGAGGGATTGGGCTTCTCTGGGTTGGGAGTTCGGGTGCTGCGTTGCCAATCTTCTTTGGTAGCCAGTTTGGATTCAAAGGCTTTTTCGTCAATTTTCTTTAACCGTAACCACATTTTTCCATGTTCTTCACAGAAAAATTCTTCTAGCCAAACCTGACGATCTACAGTTGTTCCTTGTTGTACTGCTACAAAACTTGCTTTTTTGTGGGTTAATCCCATGCCTTTTTGAATTTCAGTTTTATCGGCGTAGAAAATGTGATATTTTTCACCACCCACGCGCCATAGTCGTCTTTCGCAGTAGGGACAATAAACTTTTTGGGTTTGTTTTCTGCGACTTCTTTTGTTAGGCATAAAAATTACAAAACGTCAAGGTAGGAAGTATTGACTTGAGATATACAATTGTCGCTTATATTCTAATGCGATTAACCCCTTAATTGCAGGAAAACTGGAGAACTTTTACGCCGTGATCGCACTTTTCTAAGAAACAACAAAATTAGCACGTAACTAGTATTTAATTATCAGCTAAATTGGCATCTACAAGTTGCTTGGGCAACGAATGATGCCTAAAATTGGAATAACGCTTCATTTTTCGTTCTTTAACGGGCCGAGCAGGATTTCCAAAATAGATCGTCATGGGTTCTAAAGACTGAGAGGCTACTGAGCCTAAGCCTAAAACTGCTCCCCGACCGACTTTCACCTTGGGGCCGACGACAGCACGAGCCGCAATCCAGCTACTTTCTTCTAAATGAATTTCTCCCGTGAGTAACGCAAAGCTGGGGTCACGCCAATCATGATTCCCTGTGCAGAGATAAACATCTTGAGAAATGCAGACATGATTTTTAATCGTTACAGGAGCGACATTATCAATCCAAGCATTTTCCCCGATCCAAACATGATCACCGACTTTTAATCGCCAAGGAAATTTAACTTTAACCCCCGGTTTAATGACCACACCTCTGCCAATTTCTGCGCCAAAAAGACGTAGGACAAGGACTTTAAAAGTAGAAAGGGGAATGAGATGAGTACGGCACAGAAAATCCCCAATAAAAAGCCAAAGAATTTGCTTCAAAACGGGAGCCCCAGGGTGATAGTGACCCGCCGTGTAGGTATTGAGATACATATCGTGATTGATTAAATTAAAAAATTTTTAAAAAACAAAGAATGAACCCTGAAATTTGTCTTTCATGGGTGCAATGCACTTTGATGTTGATTCGTTTGTTAAAAAATGAATTTGAAAAAAGAAAATTGTTTGACCAAAAGTAATTCAATATGATGCAAGCATAAAGTAGGTTTGTGAAGGATGTGTGAATTAGGCTAACTGACCGATATTGATTTGAAATAAATTTGAGTTTATCGCGATCGCCGACTTAAAAATCGAATATTTCAATAATAAAGGAGATAAAAACTATTTTTTAATAGCTCTATCCCCTTAAAAAAAGATATTATAGGATTTTTCAACGAATTTTATTAAATTTAACTTTCAGAAAAAATCATTTTTTTTAAAAATGGTGTCTCTAAGCTTTCATCAAAAATAGTTAAATTCTTGGGCTTACAGCGTTTAATTTCGACCTGAATGCCTTGAGCACCTTCTCCTAACAGATCTTCAAGATAGCCCGCTTTGGCAGCTTCTGCTTCAGCCTTAGAAAGAAAAGGGCCAAAATAGTAAGTGCATCGAGGAATTGTCGTACCGATCTCAACCCAAAACGCGAATCCTAGTAAATTCAGTAGTTGCAATAAAGTTTCCTTCATGCTCTTGTTCCTTATTTTGGTTATTTAGCTGCTATTGTACCTGAGTTTGCAATGTTTCTTTACATTACAAATAATTGTTTTAGTTATACTTCCAAGTTCTGGTTAAGAGCGGTCTTCGCTGATACAGTTTCCATGTGAAATTTATTGCCCCCTCGCTGACGGTAAACTTCATAAAGGGTGATGCCAGCAGCAACGGACGCATTTAAACTAGGGGTTTTGCCGCCTAACGGGATCGAAATCAATTCGTCACAATGGCGTTGAGTTAACAGGCTCAATCCTTCTCCTTCTGAACCAATTACTAGACCAACGGGGCCCCGCAAGTCCAAATTTTGAATCAATTTGCCCTGCCCTGCGGCGGTTCCATAAATCCAAAAGCCCTCACTTTTCAATGCTTCTAAAGAACGGCTCAGGTTGACTACCCGTGCAACAGCTAAATGTTCTAAGGCTCCTGCGGCCACTTTCATGACGGCCGAAGTAATTCCCACAGCCCGACGTTGGGGAATAATTAATCCTTGCGCTCCAAAGGCTTCGGCAGTACGAATAATGGCTCCAAGATTGTGGGGATCGGTAATGCTATCAAGAACCACAATAACGGGATCGGTGCGTTGAGCTTTTGCCTGTTGAATCAGTTCGTCCAAATCTTTATAGGTATAGGGAGCAACTTGAGCGGCCACGCCTTGATGGTTAGCTCCTTCAGTTAATTGGTTAAGACGCTGAATTTCAACTTCATCAATAACGGCTCCCTTGGCTTTTGCCTCATTTAGTAGCGAGTGAAAACGGGGATCATAATGTAATTTTGGGGTGATCCAAATCCGATTCAGTTGGCGATCGCCTTTTAGAGCTTCGATTACAGGATGACGACCATAAATTAGATCATTATCTTGATCGGTTTCTTCCGAGAATTGCTGATCCGCAGTGATCGCGTCTGGGTGATTTCTTTCTCTATCTCGGCTTGATCTTGGCCCTCTGTCTTCCCGAAAACTAGGCGCAACATCGGGCAATACTTTTTTCGGTTTATTCGTGCGATGGGCAAGTTGGGGTGACTGTTTCCCTGCCTTTAAATTTAGAGAAGATTCTGAATGAAACTTGGGTTTTGCGCCCTTAAATTTTGCTTTAGATGGTTTACCAGCAGTGGGTTGATCGCCACCTTTGCGGAAAGGCTTACGGGCAGGCTTTTGACCTCTACGAGGTTTTTCTATCATAGATAACTCAGGAAAAATTTAAAGATTAAATGTGTGGCTCAACAATATTGAGTTGAAATGTTGAAATACAGTTGAAAACTATTGAAAACTATCGATTTGTCAAAGTTCAGCAGTTGATAACCCAAGACAATATTTTTAGTAAATTCATTCGTTAAGCAGGATTGAATTCACACTAGTACGCGATCACCTCTCCCCAGCCTTAGTAAAAATTACTATAAGGAAAGAAAAGCGAAAACAACATTACGCAGAAAGATTTAAATACTTTAGCAGTTCTTGTAAGCGAGTCGGATTTTTTAAATAAAGATAACCTAATAGGGTTTCTAAACTGGTGGCCTGTTGGTAGAGTTCGGGAGATAAACGGCGGGGACACCCCGAAGCCGCATTTCGTCCACGTCGCACAATATCCTTTTCTGTCTCAGTTAAATAGGGTTCTAACTGATGAAGAAACATCGCCTGACTTTCTGCCCGAACCTGGGATACCACTTGATGATGATAATCCGCAACCCGTTTAGGTGGCCAAAGAAATCGGGTACGCACATAAAGCTCATAGACCGCATCTCCCAAATAGGCTAATGAGCTTGGCGATAATTGGTTGAGAGGAATCGCATTTTTCTGATCAACGGTTCCCATCACGGCCAAATTTGCCTCAAATATTGTGTCTGACGCATTATTTACCATGACGGATAAATCCGAATTGGCGGACATTTCCGTAACATTTATCATTAATTTTCGGAATGAATAGAAGGAATAGTTAAGCGACAACCCCCTGCGGGCATCGATCAGAAAAACAGTGAACCCTTACTCAGCCTAAACGGAATTCAGTTTTTCACGCGGTTAGTGCTTCATCTAAGGTTGCATGTAACGGCAAGAACTTTTCTAGCCGCACTAATTTAACCGTTTGGGTAACACGGGGATTAGTGACAATCTGAATACCGCCGTTTTGGTTTTTCGCAAGTTTGGCAATTTGCACTAATGCACCTAATCCTGAGCTATCTAAAAAATCAATTTTAGACAAATCAAGAACGACGTTAGCAGGGCCGCTTTCAACGAGGTCTCCGATCACTTTCCTAAAGGTCGGCTCAGAAAAGGCATCTAGCAGACCCGTGAGGCGAAAGATTTGGTGGGAATCCTGAATTTCATGAGTTCCTCGCAAACTCACTGTCAGGTTTAATGGCTCAGGAATAAGCTCCTCCTTAATACCATGCGTATTAACAAATTAGATCAATAAGGCATTTTATCTTATTTTTGTAAAAAAATGGGATATTAAATTGACCTAAGAGGGATTAAGAAACGATAAATAACCTGTTAACCCCTCTCCCAATAATCTTTAGGCGATAAGACTGATTTAATTCCTGTTTGTAATGTCTAAGATGCTTTTAAACGCTTTGAGTGATTCAATTTACACATCAAGAGAACCTAGTTATCATTCTCTAATCAGGCATTACCCTCCAATATCGATCAGAATAGCATTGTCTTCAATTCGGGTGGGAAAAACCCCAAGATCCTTTTCTGATGCAACCATCCCCATGACTTTGCTGACAACGGGGGGAAAGGTAATCCACTCTTGGGCTTTACCCGTACAGAGATTAAAAGAACTGCGATGCCAGGGACAAACGATCGCGCCACTTTCGGTAATTTTTCCTTTTTTCATTGGCAATTTTAAATGAGGGCAAGCATTTTCTACGGCGTAAATTGCTCCTTCATGGTTTAATACCAGAATATTTTTGTCACCAATTTTCACCACTTGTCTAGCACCAACGGGAAGCGCGTCTTGATCTAGCACTTTTGTCCAAGCCATTTCAACTCTCCTCTGATTGATATTTAAATTTAAACTTTACTGGATCTAGTTTAAGGGATAGGGTCATTCCCATTGGTGTTCGTTAACGAGGAGAACATCGATAAATAAAGAAATCGCCATCCCGTTGAACCAACAGTTTTTCAGCTTGGGTTAAACTCACATTTTCTTTGCGAGGAAAGGGGGCAATTTGGGAATCACAGGTGTAATAGATTTCGCGAGATTGTTCAGCGACTTTACGACTACAGCCCGCATAGAGAATTTTTTGATTAATTTCGATAAAGGCTTCTTCTCCTTTCGTGTTTAGCGTCACTTTTCCATTAGAGTACTTAGCACCTGAAGCTGATTTGACCGAGGGTAAATTCAGAACACTTTCCCGTTTTAATTGGAGATTAACGGCATTATCTAAAAACTGAGCTTGAAAGGTTTTTCCATTTTTACAACGGTAAAGAGAAGGGGCTTCTTTATCCTGAGCTAAAGATGGGAAAGAAAAGAAAGAAACAATAAATGGTAGTAGATAGAGGCAAACAGAAACTTGCTTAACCATAGGATTTTACGAATTTGCAGAACTACTTCAATAAGTTAAATAGTTACAATAATTTAATAAATTCAATGGCAAATATCCAAGGAATCTAAACTATTAAAACTTTGGTAGATTCAGTTAATAAGCATAATCTTGAGTATTTTAAGTATTTTAAGCTAACAATTTAAAGTTTGATTAAAATTTAATTTTTAGTCATAATTAGGTTAATACACTGGCTCAATTGTGGATTTTTCAAAAAATTTTTTATACCATTCGGATTATATCATTAGAATTATTTGCAAAGAATGATAGAGACCGCAAAATAGAACTAATTAACTATTCCCTACTCGCGATCGCTAGTTAAAATCACAACTCTTGAAAACAATGTTTAAGAAACTTAGCGTTACTCGGTTGAGTCTAGAATCTTGGCCATTGAGGTGATGTTGTATTGGCATGACTAACCCAACCCCGAATCCCCCGCCAAATAGACGCACACCGAATTTGCTGTTGACGGGAACAATGCGACGATTGGCTCGGCCTTCTACTTGGATTTGGGGCGGAGTTGGAACCACTTTGGCGATCGCGGGATTTTTGGCTGTCCAACAATTTACCTATCAACGTCTCCCTCGATTATTAGAAGCCGAATTATCTCGATTATTGCAACGTCCTGTCAAACTGGGCGAGATTGAAAGCTTAACATTTAATCAACTCCGTCTGGGGGCTTCTAGCGTTCCCCCCACTGCCACTGATCCCAGTAACCTTTCGATACCTTCCACGACAATTACCTTTAATCCTCTCGGATATTTTGTGGGTAAACCGCTCCTCTTTGATGCGAACTTAGTGAATCCGACGTTATACATCCAGCAGGATAAGAATGGGAAATGGTTAACATTCCAACCAACTCAAGAGGAAAAAAAATTAAGACTCCTTTTAGATGCGACTCTCCACCTCAACAATGCCCAGGTTATCCTGAAACCCTATGGGACAAAAAATGTGATCCCCATGAATGTTGGGGGCAAAATTCGTTATCAAAATGATCTTGATAAGCAAAATCAATGGTTAGAATACAATGTCGCGATCGCTTACAAAAATTCTGAACTCGCAGCTAAAGGCAGTACCTACATTGAAACGGGCCAAACTAAAGTTGCGTTAAGCCTCAACAAAGCCAGCTTATCGGAACTGACGGCCTTAATTCCCAACTTTCCCGCCGTTGTGAGTCAGGGTATCGGTAATGGCAACGTCAACTTAGATCTGCCCAACATCGAACAAATAGAGCAAACCCGAACGTTAGGGAATTTAGCAGTCAATAACGTTAAGGCCAAAATTACCACCTTTAAAGACCCCCTTCAAGCTAATTTAAAGTTAGGGTTACAGGGTCAACAGGTTGTTATTCAACAGGGCCAACTCCGCTTAGGAAAATTGATTGCCGATTTGGGTGGTTTTATTGACTGGAAAAATGGCTATAACCTCAGTATCAAAACGAATACTTTAAGCGTTAAAGATACCTTTAATACTTTTTCCATTAAAACCAATGTCATTCCAATAGGCAATATTCAAGGGAATTTTAAAATTACAGGTTTAGTAGATAATCCCCTAGTAACTGGAAACTTAATTAATCGGGGTCAATTAACCGTTGAGCGAATTCCACTACAAACTTTTAATGCATCAATTCGTGCCAATTTAAACCAAATATTTTTTCCAAAAGTTACCATTCAACCCACTGAGGGAGGAACGATTTTAGCCAATGGTCGGGTTGATATTAATCTTCGCAATTCAATTCAACAAAATAAACCGATTCGTTGGCAAACCATGCCCCTGATACTCAATTTTCAAGGGCAATTACCGATTGAAAAAATTATTAAACCCTACTATGTGCCGCCGAGTAATGTGCGTTTAGCTCCCGTTAGTACCACAGGACGCATTGATGGAACTTTGGCCAGAGCCGCGACCCGAATTCAATGGGTTTCTCTTCAGCCCAATACCGTTGCCCAGGTTCCGATTAATGGAAGTGGTGAAATTCTCTTATTTGATGAAAACCTAAATCTTCGTAATACGGTTTTACGGACAAATACGGGAACGCTTTTGTTAGATGCTACAACTAATTTCAAACGCGATCGCTGGAACGCTAAGGTTCAAGCCAATCAATTTGCTGTCACACCTTTTATTAACGCTTTTTGCCAGCAGGGGATCATTCCAAACTGTCCAACAGCGTTGAGAACTGAACCGTTAACCATTACCAATGCCAATTTTATGGTAGGCGGATTATTTGACCGTTTTGATCCCAATCGTTGGCAGGGATCGGGTAGTTTAGCTTTACGGGGACGAACCGAAGCGATCGCGGTTGAGGGCCGATTAAATCAGGGCAACATTCAAGCCAACATACTAGCGACTAATGTACGGCTCAATCCCTACTTGGCCCAATTAACCGTTCCTGTCACCGTCCAGCGTACCCAAGCCCAACTCGCGGGATCATTAAAAACCCTTTGGACAGATCGGGGTCTAAACCTCAATGATTTGCAGGGTAACGCCAATGTTCAACTAACCGTTGCCAATAATCCCGTCACCGCCAATGCCAATTTAAATCAAGGAGTCCTTAAAACTGCCGCTAGTCTTAGTTCTATTCCCCTTAATGGCTTCATTCCCAATTTGCCGGTTAATGCGCGTCTGATCCGAGGAAATGTTAATTTAGCAGGAAACTGGTCAGATTATCGAGATTTTAACCTACGGCCCTTAACAGGCAATGCCGATCTCCGTTTAGCCGTTGACGGAAGTTCTGTTAACCTTAGAAGTGAAATTGCTCAGGGACAAGCCACCGCGATCGCTGATTTTGGACGTTTTTCTGTTACTCGATTCATTCCTAATCTAAGAACTCCCGCCAGCATTACGAAAGGCAGAATTACAGCAACAGCGGATTTAGAACAGGTTTTACAATCTCAACCCAACTTACAGAGCGTGGACGCGATCGCCGATATTCAAGGAACCTATGATCGCTTAGCGGTTTCTACCACCACAGCCGTCAATAATAACCGTTGGCAAAGCCTTATTCAGGCATCTAGCACAAATGGCGGTACCCAGTTACCTAATGTACCTCGTGACATCAGCCAATTACTGACTAATGACCTCGCTGCCAATCTGCGTTTATCGGGTAGTCTCACTAATGTATTTGACTCGACTGCGACCTTACCGATTCGGGCTGAAGCTGTTTCTATTCGTTCAGGTCAAAAAAATATTCAAGCTCAAGGCAATTTGGTCTTAACCCAACTATTTGATAATCCCCGCTTGAGTCAAGTTAATCTTGCGGTTCAAGCTAACACCTCCTTAAACGATCCTTTGATCAATCGGTTGGTTCGCAATGCTTTAGCCAACGTAAATCAACGGTTTCGCCCTTCAGAAGTTAGATTAGCTGGTTTAGCTAACTTTGTCGGCAATATTCAGGGAATGCAAGTTACTTCGTTGGATAATCTCCGTTTAGCGGGAAATGTCACACTCAATAATTTGGTTGTTAATAATCAACGCTTTGAGCCGCGATTAGCAGGAACTCTGAACGTGAAAGGTAGGGATCGCTTTGATATCAACTTACGCGGTCAGGAAGATGTGATTGCTTTATCCCTAGAATCTTGTGCCCGTTGTGCCTTTCCTTACGTTCCTATCGCCTTTAATCTCCGCCAGACCTATGGTGATACGATTCCCATTATTGCCGAAGGAAACCGTCTAGGCGATCGCTTGTCGATCAATGTCACCGAATTTCCTTTAGCGTTTCTCAATATTCCCGCCTATAACTTCCCTGGCACTGTCAAAGGTAGCCTCAATGCCCAACTGACTTTTAATGTGGTCAACCTCACGGGGCGGGGTAATATTCAGGTACAAAATTTAGGTATCGGCAATTTAGTTGCTGATAATTTCAATACTGAGCTTGATTTCCAAAACAATTTTCTTCAATTTAATAACACCACCTTGCAGTTGGGGACGAGTGCCTATCGCCTAAGCGGGGGAATAAACTTAAAAACTCAAGCCCTGCAAGCCCGTTTACGCATTCAACAAGGCCAGATTCAAAAACTATTAGCCGCATTACAAATTTCTGATGTGGCATCCTTAAGGCGACTCTTTCAATTTAATCCCCGCGATTATGCCAGTGCTAAACAAGTTCCACCTATCTCAGTAGGGAAAACCAATGGGCCACTTTCGGATCAACTCAATTTGTTGCATTACATCGATCAAACAATTCAACAATTAGCGCAACGCTACGAAGCAGGTGGCGTTCCCAATGAATTACGGATTGAAGGGCTGTTTAATGCCGATATTGCGCTTTCAGGAACCCTCACGCAACCGCAAGTTAATGTTAATGTCAGTGGAGAACATTGGAGTTGGTATCCCCAATCAGCTTTCCCTGCCATTATTCCCCCGTTAGGCTTAGTATTAACCGATAGCCGTTTCATTCCAATTCATCGCGTTAATTTACAAGCGAATTTAGCGAATGGCGTATTAACGGTTCAACCCTCTTCTGTCCAAATTAAAAATTCTTTGATTTCCTTGGAAGGTAACTTTTCTAATCAACAAAATTCAGCGATTTGGGAAGTCGAAAATTTATCTCTAGATACGATTAATAATCTTGTTCGTTTACCAGGAGATATTACCGGCGATATTAATGCTCAAGGTAGTATTACCGGAACTTTAAGCAAACCCCAATTGCGTGGGGAATTTTCCTTTGTCAATGCTTCGATTAATGCCCGACCTATTGAACAGGCGATCGCGGGCAATTTTAACTACACCGGCGATCGCTTACAGGTGATCACAGAACAAAACTCCCCCCTCTTTTTCTATGCCAGTATTCCCTACTCTATCGGGCCGAAACCGAAACAAGCTGCCCACACAACTGAGCAATTTGAAGCTAGGGTGAGACTAAACACGGATGCTCTCAAACTATTAGGGGCCTTAACCCAGGATCAACTAACCTGGCTCGGTGGCACGGGAGAAGTTAACCTATCCGCCGTAGGCAATTTAGAAATCAACAATCAAGTGCGTCTTTCTGACTTTAAAGCTAGAGGCTCCGTTACCTTACAGGATGCCGTTTTCCAAAGCCCAATTCTCCCCAGTCCGATTACCATGACGGGGAACATTAATCTTGATAATCGCTTGATTCGGGTTCAACAATTAGCAGGAACCTTCGCCCAAAGCCAGTTACTCATTTCAGGCGACTTACCTATTTTTAGACCCCAAAATAATTTAGAAAATCCGCTAAATTTAGCTATTAGTAAAGCAACTTTAGATATCAATAATCTTTACAAAGGGGATGTGGAAGGTAATGTTATCGTTAGAGGAAGCGCGTTTTCTCCTACCTTGAGCGGAGCCGTTAAGCTTTCTAATGGGCAAGTCTTTATTCCTGAACAAATCGCCACCCAGCCGACTCAATTTGTGAATCCTTGGTCTAAACCGCGACAAACCAAAGCCCTAATCGTTCCAAAACTCGATAATTTTCAGGTTAGTTTAGATAATCTTTTTATTGAACAAACCCCACTTTATGATTTTTCCTTTGGCGGTCAGTTAGCACTCAATGGGTCGTTAGATAATCTCAATCGGGTTGAGCCGCGTGGTGCAATTACGTTAAATCGAGGACGTATTAGTTTTCTCGATACCCGTTTTCTCCTAGAAAGACGTTATGCTAATGAGATCGTTTTTAAACCAGAGCAAGGCCTGTTTAATCCCGATTTAAATATTCGGATGCGAACCATTGTTTCGGAATTACCGCAATCGCAACGGCTCCGCTCGGCAGATAGCAGTGAAATTCCAGACGATACCTTGAATCGGGTTCAACGGATCGATATTAATTTAGCGGTTAATGGGTCGTTGGATCAGTTATTACCCAATGTCAATCAAAGTAATCCTGAAACCTGTCAATCAGCTAATGAATTTCAACCCTTTGCCCAAACCGCTAATATTTCTAGAGAAAAACTCAATCGATTAGCGACCTGTCTACAAGTTTTAGCAGCCAAAGGAGATAATAATTCACAGCTTTTATCCAATCCCGCAATTCAATTAAGTAGTAGTCCACCCCGTAGCCAAGGGGAAATCGTCCGTTTATTAGGAGAACAATTTATCGTGCTGGCTGATGCTTTACAGGGAAAAAGTACAGGGCAATTACTCCAGTACGGCATTACTCAATTAGCGATACCCATGATTTTCCAAGGAATTGTTTATGATATTGAAACTACAGTTAGTAGTTGGGTTGGCAGTACGGATATTCGAGTAGTTCCCTATTTAGAAGCCATTTATGAAGTTGATAAAAATAGTTATGTTCGCTTTTCCTACGATTACAGTTTCAACGAGGTTAGAGTCCGCTATGAAAAACAGTTTTAAGTATAATTATTAATAATAATTCTCTAAACGGTTAACCCTTAGCCATGACAACCTACACACCAGATGATGTAATCTATCACCACGATATTTTACTTTGGGTTGAATCCACCGTTGCTAAACTCAAAGCACGGGATTTTGAGAATTTAGATATTGATAATTTAATTGAGGAAGTGGAGTCCTTGGGAATTTTACATAAAAAAGAATTGCTTAATCGTTTGACGACTTTATTAGAGCATTTACTGAAGCGAATTTATGTGAATCTTCCCTACGATTATAATCGCTGGGAGCGAACGCTCCGAACGCAACGTAAAAAGCTAGAAGTATTACTCATTCAAGTTCCTAGTCTGAAAACACACTGGGAAATTTTCTTTGGGCAAGCCTGGAAAATTGCGCTCAAAACGGTTAAAGCAGAATATACTCAGGTTCAATTGCCCGAAGAGTGGCCATTTTTATCGGATGTAGAATCCATGCTTAATAATCAATTTTGGCAGGAGAAAGTTGATTAGAACAGATTAAATCATTTTAAAATGACACAAATTCATGACCAAGCTGCAATGTTAACAATATGTCAATCTTAACTTCAGTAAAATCTATTTTAATGGATAAACTAATATGATTACTTTTGAAAACGCCTTAGATGTGGTGAGTCAATTACCGAGAGAGCAACAAGAAATGTTAGCTGATATTATTAAAAAACGTGCTATTGAAGTCAGACGACAAGAAATAATGGAGGAATGTCAGGAAGCTTTGGCAGAATACCGAATAGGAAATTTAAAGCCAATGTCAGCAGAAGAAGCGATCGCTGAGTTACGGACTTATCTTGAAAGCGATGAAGATACATGAAAAAACTTGTTTTAACAAAGAAGTTTAGGCGATCATTGAAAAAATTTGTACAGCGTAATTCTTCATTGCAAAAGCAGGTAGAGAGGACTTTATTACAAATGCAAGAAGATTTATCTGTACCGAGTTTAATGACCCATCGTTTAAAAGGACAATATGAAGGTTTAAAAGCTTGCTCTTGTGGGTACGATTGTCGGATTATTTTTACTATAGAAAAAAATCAGCAAACGAACGAAGAAGAAATTGTTTTATTAAATATCGGTACACATGACGAAGTTGATTAATTTATGAATTTTTCTCCCTCTCTAACTATTGCTAATCCTGTTAAACATTGGACAGGTAAACTTGATTTACGTTATACGTTTGATCAAAAAACGACAAAATTAACCCAAGCCTTAGTCCAAGCTCCGTTAAAAATTCAGCGGGCTTTTTATCCTGAAGGCCCCGATCTGTGCCATAGCGTTATCTTACATACCGCTGGGGGAATGGTCGGCGGCGATCGCTTAATCCAAAATCTGCAATTAGAAGCAAATGCTCAAGCTTTGTTAACCACAGCCGCAGCCAGCAAAGTTTATAAAAGCCAAGGGGAAACAACCCAACAAATTATTGAAATCAAGTTAGCCGATGGAGCCTATTTAGAATGGTTGCCCCAAGAAACGGTTATTTTTAATGAAGCCATTTATCAACAGACCATGCGGGTGGATTTAGGAGAAAACGCCTGTTTTTGTGGCTGGGAAATCACTCGTTTGGGCAGAACAGCCAGGGGAGAGCAATTTTTAACAGGAGATTGGCGATCGCGGTTAGAAATTTGGCAAGGGGGTTATCCGCTTTGGATTGATAGGCAATGGTTGCCAGGCGGAACTGAGTTACTGCACAGCCCCAATGGGTTAAACGGCAAAGCAATTGTGGCAACCTTGGTATGGATTGGACAAGCCATTGAACCAGAAATTTTAAACCAAGCCAGACAACTCGGACAGGATTTAGTCACCGAAGGAGAAGTGGGCCTAACCCAAACCCAAGGATCAGGCTTAGTTTGTCGTTATCGGGGGTCTTCGACTGAAGAAGTAAAGCATTGTTTTTGGGCAATCTGGAGTTTATTGCGGCAAACCTACCGCGATCGCGCCCCCATTAAACCGCGAGTTTGGTTAACTTAAGCGTTAAATAAAAACATCTGAATCTTTCCCCGTGAGTTTAGATAACTCCAATAATTTCTCACAGGCGATCGCTTGACTCTGGGGCATCTGACCATAGGAAAAAATCCATGGCATTTCTGCTGAAAATAGGGTCTTAAACCATTCCAAAACGTAAGGGCTACCGTAAATGATGACGGCTTGCACCTGGTTGGTTTTCAATAACTGCTGATAAAATTCCTGCGCTCTAGCGGTTAAGCCTGCGGTTCCTCGGAAGGGATTGCCCCGAATAAACACTTGCAGTAGGGTTAGTTCATCCTCTGTAAACTGGGGATCAAGAGTACTTTGATCACGTAACTGTACCTGATAGCCAAAGCGTTTGGGAATCACCACACTGGGGCAGGCACGGTCTAGGAAATCACAGTTAAGTAAATCATCCACCACAATCAGATTTCGCTTCGGTTGTTGACTATCAACTTTTAACGGTAGATTTCCCCCCGTTTGCAAAGAATGGTCAGTGATTGAGGCGACTGTTTCTCTGGCGATCGCTGTACTTAAACCGTCCAAATTTAACCCCGAAGGAGTCGCAGCCAATAAGCCTAATTTTTCTTTCGCTTGCCAAATCCGTTGTACCGATTCATCAATGCGGGCTTCCGTTAAACGGCCTGATTGCACGGCTTCATAAACTGCGGTAATAGCCTTTTCAGGATCGGGAGGCATTAATAAAATATCTGCACCCGCAATCAAGGCCCGAACGGCCACTTCTTCAGGGCTTGCTTCCTGTACCACACCGCCCATAATTAGCGCATCGGTCACAATTAAGCCGTCAAATCCCATTTTTTCCCGTAATTGTCCCGTTAAAATGGCAGGGGAAAGGGTGGCAGGATTGCTTTCATCCCAGGCAGAAACCCGAATATGGGCTGTCATCACACTATCTACCCCAGCGGCGATCGCGGCTTGAAAGGGAGGCAATTCAACCTGTTCTAAGCGTTCTAGGGAATGGGGAATAATGGGTAAATGCAAATGAGAATCGGTAGCGGTATCGCCGTGACCAGGAAAATGTTTCGCAGTCGTTAAAACAGGGTGTTTTTGGGAGCCGTGAATAAAACTGGTTACTAAGGCACTGACAATTTCTGGGGTTTCTCCAAAGGCGCGAATATTAATCACAGGATTATTGGCATTATTATTGACATCCGCAATGGGAGCCAAAACCCAATTGATCCCCATCGCTAAGGCTTCCTGGGCAGTAATTTCACCCATTTTTGCAGCATAGCTTTGGGCTAGGGGTAAATCCTTTTGCGCGATCGCAGCCAATGCCATCGGTGGGGGAAACCAGGTCGCCCCTGAAAACCGTTGACCCACCCCTTCTTCAATATCCGCCGAAATGAGTAAGGGATTAGACGACCAAGCTTGTAACTGTTGGGTTCGGGTCGCCAATTCGGCCGCACTACCGCCTAAAAGGATGACCCCTCCCAAATTCAAGGTTTCTAACCAACGGCGTAAAGTGGCATTAGACGCTTCCCAAACAGGATATCGAATTTGATGGTCAAATAAAAAGCCTGAAGCGCGGACAACCACCAATTGACCAATTTTTTGCTTGAGCGTCCAATTTTTCCAATCCATAGCGATTTTGAATGAGAATTAGGTTTAATGTTTAATCTGACAGCACAAAAAATTTATATTTCCCCCTACTTAAACCACAGGTTAACATACAATAAAGAGGCTCTAAGTTTTATCGAGGAATTGCCATGTCATCAAACCAAGAATTAGATGATTTTCTCCATCCTCGTAGCTCCTATTATGGAAAAGTCAAGCCGGAAAATTTAGTATTTAATGCAAATTTACAGGAATTTGCCCAAAAAGTAAGCTATATTTGCAATCTGGAAACCGGCGGCAAGATTGATGCAAAGGATGCTTATAAACAAATTAAGGCCCTGTGGAAACAACTCAAAGCCAGTAAAAAAGCCCTGGGGATCGGGAATGATCCCATGAATCCCAATAATAGTAATGATACGAGTGATCACGACGAATAGGTTCATTAAAATTAGTACGTTTAATGGCATTTAATACAGTAAAGTTAAAAACAACTCTTTTTTAAAATAAAAAATTAATTGCCCTAGCGTTTATCTATGTCGTCTCGCGCGAAAGCTCTTCAATACTATATTCTGGCTCGTCTATTATTAGCCCCTTTAATGATCTGGACGATTGTTACCGTTGTCTTTCTGCTGTTGCGGGCAACGCCTGGTGATCCGGTTGATGCTATTTTAGGAAACCGTGCTCCCGAAGCCGCCAAAGCAGCCATGCGGGAACAGTTGGGTTTAAATAAGCCCTTAATTGCCCAATATTTTGACTATTTAGGAAATTTATTACACTTCAATCTGGGAGCCTCGATTACCAGCAAGGGAACCAGCGTTTTGGAAATTATTCAGCAGCATTTTCCCGCAACGACCGAATTGGCTTTTTACGGAATGTTCGTCGCGATCGCGGTGGGCGTGACTCTCGGTATTGTTTCGGCTTCCCGTCCAGGAACGTCGGTGGATGTGGGCGGCCGCTTATTTGGCATTATTACCTACTCATTGCCGATTTTCTGGGTAGGGATGTTATTTCAACTTATTTTTTCGGTTCAGCTACGCCTATTTCCCTTGGGGACTCGTTTTCCCCTAAGTGAATCTGCTCCTCAAGGTTGGACAGGACTGTATACCATTGATAGTTTGTTAAGTGGCAATATCAGCCAATTTTTTACGGCTCTCTATTATTTAGCGTTACCCTGTTTAACCCTGGGAATTTTGCTGAGTGGCATTTTTGAGCGGATGGTACGGGTTAACTTACGCCAAACTCTGCAAGCCGATTATGTCGAAGCCGCTAGAGCTAGAGGGATTCCCGAAAAAAATATTTTATTATCCCATGCCTTAAAAAATGCTCTGATTCCCGTGATTACGGTACTTGGATTAACCTTTGCTTCTTTATTAGGAGGAGCGGTTTTAACCGAAGTAACTTTTTCCTGGCCAGGTCTCGGTAAACGACTCTATGAAGCCATTGCTCTGCGAGATTACCCCACTGTTCAAGGCTTAATGATCTTTTTTGGCATAATTGTTGTGATTGCTAGTATGCTAATCGACATTATTAATGCCTACATTGATCCCCGCATTCGTTATTAATTAATAATTATTAATTGCTAATTACCAATCATTAACGGGGATTTGGGGGCGGACTTTTAAACGGATTAAAATCCCTGTTAAGTTGTCATGGCCATTATTTTCATTGGCAAATTCCATCAGTTTTCTCATTCCTCGGTCAATGCTTTGACTGGAACTAATGAGAGGTAAGAGGTAAGCTTCCCAGCAATCTTCGACCAAATTATTATCGGAAATACCATCGGAACAGAGTAACAGGAGGGTGTCTTCTTCGATATCTAAAAAGCGGACATCGGGTTGTACAAAATTGTTGCCGTGAGGCCCCAGAGCTTGGGTTAATTGATAGGCATCAGGACGACCATAGGCGATCGCGGGATCAAGGCCGTGTTGAATCGCCTGTTGTCCGACTTCGTGATCAATGGTTAATTGCTCTAAGCCGCCTCGACGGGTCACGCGATAAATGCGACTATCCCCAACGTGGGCGATCGCGACTTTAGTTCCCTGCACCAATGCCAGGATCAAAGTAGTTCCCATGCGGCCACTGCCTGAACTGGCATTTTGTTGGTTTATGTCAAATAGGGTTTGGTTGGCTAACCAGATCCCTTCATTAATCATGGCTTCATCGGGTAAGTTGTCGCCCCAATGTTGATTAAAGTAGGCTTGCAGGGTACTAACGGCTAATTGACTGGCGACTTCTCCTGCTGCATGGCCGCCCATCCCATCACAGACGACATAAATCCCTTTAGCTTTAACGGTTTTGCCTTGATTATTCTGCTGTACTTGAATTTGAGTACTCAGGCCAAAATAATCTTCGTTATGGGGGCGTTGATTGCCGCGATCCGTATAGCCCGCATCGGCCAGATCAATTAACTGCATCGGTAGAACCGCAGTCGGCAGATCGTCCGCTTCAGGTGCGTTCGCATCGGGTAGGGTGCTCAGGGTTTCTTGCCCCACAACCGTCGGTGCAAACTCCATGTCTTCAAAGTTTGGGAGATCTTCTTCTGAAAAGTCTTCAGTAACATTAATACTTCTTTCTTCGATCGCGATCGCGTCTAAACGATTACTCAATTCTTCGGTATCTTCTATTTCTCCGGCAGCTAACTGGGTAACTAACTCCTCTAGGGAGTTGCTCACAGGCTGAGGGCTATTCGATAACCATTTTTGCCACAGTTCTCCTAACTGTTTTAAGCTCGGTGGGTTATCTGCTGAATCGGGATAGAGCAGTTGTAATTCTAAATTTTGATCCTCATCCACTCTCCAATTACTTTCAAGCAATAAACTCTGACCGTAATTGATAATTACCAGCGATCGCCAGAGCAGGATCATTTCGTTAAACCAATACACCAATTGCAGTACTGGCAAGGCTTCTTGAGCAAAAAGCTCTGTCAACGGTTGCTCATTACGACGGTCGGCCAGCAGAATAATTTCGGTATCTTCTTCACACCAAGCATCATAAATTTCAGGAATTTTTGGGGCTAAATCCTTTAATTTAAAATAGGGTAAGGCTAAGGGAGGTAAACTTAAATGTTTCCAGACGGGATCGGCTTCAATTTCTTCCAAACTTAAGTCCGAAATTTTGGCTAAAAATTCTCCTTCCTTCGCCAGCAAAATTTTTAAGACCGATGGTTGAAGCGGTTGGCAATCAGCCACTTGACCAACCCAAACTTGGCTATCTGTTTCTTTCCAGTTCAGGTCAAAATCAAAAAGATCATCACGGCTTAATAGACGATAGCGTTGCCCAATATCAATGCAGTCATTATATAACTTAGGAAAATCCTGAGAAATTGTATTTTTTTCTTCTGTTTGCGCTGTTTTACCCCGCACCACTGTCCATAAAATCTTACCCGTTACTGCCCCACAATTTGAACAGGTTGCATCACTTAAAAGAACACTGGTTCCGCAGACTGGGCAATCTTGATGGGTTAAGGAAATCCCGCATTTTTGGCAAAAATTATTGCGGTTAGGATTCTCAGCGTAGCATTGGGGACAAATTAGCATAGAGGCAGCAAAAGTCAAGGTAATAACCAAGTTAAAACAATGATGAGGAAAATGGTAGAAGCTGGAGAAGCGAAGTACACAACCTGACAATTAGCACAATGATTTAATTTTCAAATTGGCTAATTTTCCAGATGGACAAGAGAGATAAGATAAATAGCGGCGATCGCTGATTTAATGTCCAATTCCATTTATCTACCTAGTTTTAAAATACAATTGTCTTTTAATCTTTATTACTATTGTAATCATTGTTATCATTCTGTCTTCGGCTCAACAAACTTCCTGATTTAGGAATGCTACTCCGACAATCCCAAGGTTGTTATAGTAAGTAAGCCGCTAAATTTGCAAAAACCATGTCATTGATTCGAGATTGTGTCCGCCAAACCCCTGGTTACGTTCCAGGAGAACAGCCGCAAACCACGGATTTCATTAAGCTCAACACCAATGAAAATCCCTATCCCCCACCTACCAGTATTTTTGAAAGTTTACAACCGGAATTAACAAAAGTTCGCCTCTATCCCGATCCGGTTTCCACCCAATTACGCAAAGCCGCCGCACAAGTATTTGGCGTATCGGTAGAACAAATTTTGGCCGGTAATGGCTCGGACGACATTCTCAATATTGCCCTAAGAACTTTTGTGAATCCGGGAGACGCGATCGCTTTTTTAGACCTCACTTATTCTTTATATGAAACCATTGCCAAAGTACATGGGGCGGTAATTGAAACCATTCCTTTGAACGAAAATTTTGAATTAACAGGGCCGGTGATCTGTCCCCAAGCCAAATTAATCTTTTTAGCCTCGCCCAATCCGCCCGTCGGTAAACATTTAAACCGAGAATTTTTGCGGGAAACCTGTGCCCAAGCCAAGGGAGTGGTATTAATTGATGAAGCCTATGTAGATTTTTCCGATGAAAATCACTGGGATTTCCTGAAAGAATTTGATAACGTGATTATTTCTCGTACCCTTTCTAAAAGCTATAGTCTGGCAGGGATGCGAGTTGGTTTTGGCATCAGTTCTCCTGCTCTGATTCAGGAAATGGATAAGGTACGGGATTCCTATAACCTCGACCGTTTAGCCCAGTGTTTGGGAACCGCTGCCCTAGAAGCCAGTAGCGAATTTGAACCTCTGTGGCAAAGGGTACGACAAACTCGAACTCGTTTAATTGCCGAATTGCAAGCCTTAGATTTTGCAGTTTTCAATTCCGATTCCAATTTTGTGCTAGCCGGGCCAAACTGGATGCCCGCTTCAGACTTATATCACCAACTCAAAGCCCGTAAAGTATTGGTACGCTATTTCAATCATCCTCGGATTCTTAACTATTTACGGATTTCCATTGGAACTGAGGCCGAAATTGATCGGTTACTCGCCGCGATCGCTGAGATTAAGCATGAACAAAGCTGAGTTAACTCAACGATTACCGTTAGCCCATACTTTGAAATATATATAAATCTCAGGCAAAATATCAGCAATTAAAAGAAAAAATATTAACATTTAGTGAGTCAACGAGTTACAAACAATCTGTATCAAGAAGCAACTGCCACCCTTCAATTATTAGTGTGGGCTATCAATTTAGTCTGGCAATCTGCTCATCGTTGGACAATAGCGTGGCTAATTTTAATTATTATTCAAGGTTTATTGCCTATTGCTAATATTTATTTAACCAGAGATCTCGTTAATCAATTAGTAAATATTAACGAAAAAGGCTTTTATCAAAGAGATTTGACCAGTATTATCGTTTTAGTCATTGCTTTAGGCATTACTTTAATTGTATCCCAAGCATTACAAGGATTAATAGACTGGATAAAAACGAGTCAAACTGATTTAGTACAAGATTATATTAATGATTTAATTCATCAAAAAGCGAGTGAATTAGACTTAAGTTTTTATGACAATCCAGGCTATTATGACTGTTTAGAAAGGGCCAGAATTGATGCAATTAATCGACCCGTTACTCTACTAGAGAATTTAAGTAGTTTATTGCAAAATGCTATTACGTTAACGGCGATGGCGGGTATCTTAATTCCGTTTGGAATTTGGATGCCTCTGACTCTGTTAATCAGCACATTACCTGCTCTATATTTGACCTTTTATTATAATTATCGTCGTCATCAATGGCAAATTAAATCCACAATTCATCAACGCCGACTCCGTTATTATGAAAATTTGTTAACTAAGCGGGAAAATGTTACTGAAATTCGTATCTTTAATTTGAGTAATTATTTTCGACAACTTTATAAAAATCTTCGTCAGCGTTTACGAAACGAGCAATTACAAATTATTCGCCATCAAGCATTTGCTGATTTAGTAGCAGGTATCTTGTCGGTTACAATGACTGGCATTGTGTTGGGTCTCATGGTTTGGCAAGCTTTAAAATCTCAAATTTCTTTAGGTGATTTAACGTTACTCTATCAAGCCTTTAATCAAGGGCAAAGTTTAATGAAAAATTTGCTCAGTAATACAGGAAAAATTTATTTTAACAGTTTATTTATTGAAAACCTTCAAGAATTTTTATTATTAAAGCCAATCTTAGCTGAAACGAAAGAAGCAATCGCGCTTCCTTTACCACTAAACCAAGGTATTCGATTTGAAAATGTAACGTTTCAGTACCCTCATCATTCCCGTTTAGCTCTAGCGAATTTTAATCTGACGATTAAAGCAGGTCAAGTCATTGCTATTGTAGGGACTAACGGAGCTGGAAAAAGTACTTTAATTAAATTATTATGTCGTTTTTATGATCCCACGCAGGGCAATATTTTGATTGATAATCATAATTTGAAAGATTTAACCTTAGATTCGCTAAGACGTTCAATTACAGTTTTGTTCCAAGAACCTGTTCGTTATAACGAGCCTGCTGCTGATAATATTGCTTTTGGTGATTGGAGTAATTCTCCTAGTTTTGGAGAGATTGAACGGTCAGCTTGTATCTCTGGTGCAGATCAGGTAATTTCTCGTTTACCACAAGGCTATCAAGAAGTTTTGGGTAAATGGTTAGGAACGGCGGAACTCAGTGTTGGGGAATGGCAAAAAATTGCATTAGCAAGAGCTTTTTTACGACAAGCTGAAATTATTCTTCTGGATGAACCCACAAGTGCAATGGATTCTTGGGCGGAAGCGCAATGGATGTCTCGCTTTCGTCAGTTGGTAACTGGACGTACTGCAATTATTATTACTCATCGACTGACGACAGCAAGGCAAGCGGATCAGATTTATTTAATGGATCAGGGCAAAATTATAGAAAGTGGAACCCATCAACAGTTATTAAATATAAATGGGCGTTATGCCCAATCTTGGAAACAACAACTGAAAGATTTGAATCATTACTAATTTACTTTTAATGAATTATGGAAGAGTTTGAAATTAATCAATGGTTACTCAATTTCTTAGCTTTAGATCCACAGCGATCGCTAGAACAACAAGAATTCAACCACAATTTACTGAGCTTAGCAGATTGGCAAGCCATTTTAGATAAGGCAATAGAACAACAAGTTGCTTCTTTGCTCTATTTTCAATTACGACATTTACCAGAAATACAAATACCATCAACTATTCACGAACGTTTAAGTGCCCTCTATCGGAAAAATACTTTTTTTAATATGGCTTTAATGCATGAACTACAAACCATTTTACAGCAGTTGAATGCACACGACATTCCTGCCATTATTCTTAAAGGAGCCTATCTAGCGAAGGACATCTATCCTAAAATTGGCATTCGAGAAATGGTTGATATTGACCTTTTAGTTCCCTATGAAAAAGTTCAACAAGCAGCTAAATGTTTAGAAAAGTTAGGATATAAATCTATTCGTTCTCATTCTTTACCACTAGAAGTTGAAGCAGAAATGACCCATCAGCTTCCTCCTTTTCGGAAATCTTTCACTCTTCCTGTTGTTGAAATTCACTGGACAATTTGTAATCCTACTGAGACTTATCAGTTTGATATTAAAGAGTGTTGGGAGCGAGCAAAAACAATCGATGTTTTCGGGGAAATGGCATTATGTTTCGCGCCAGAGGATTTAATCTTAAATTTGTGTCATCATGCTTCCTATCATCATTATTTTAATGCAGGGATTCGATCACTTTATGATTTAGCTTTAGTCATTGAATATTTTAAAGAGGAACTTAATTGGGAGTTTCTAAAATCCACAGCAGAAAGATGGCATTGGCAAAAAGGAACTTATTTGATGTTGGCTCTGACTCTTAAGTGTTTTAATATTTCTTTACCAGAAAAGCTCTTAAAAGAAATTCAGTTATATGAAATCGATGATCAGATATTGGCGATTGCTGAAGCCGAGTTACTGAATAATCGCAGTGTGAGTAAAAGCATTACACTTCCGTTAGCAACTTTTATTGATCAACCTAATCTCTTTGAAAAAATGAAATTAATCGGTCAACGAATTTTGATTAGCCCCCAACTGATGACAAGGATTTATCCTCTGAAACCGAGCGACAATTTTTTCAAGCTGTCTTTTTATTATGTAATCCGTATTCGAGATCTATGGAGACGGCATAGTAAGAGACTTCAGAAACTATCTGCGGCGGACTCTAGGATGATTATTTCTGTTAGCCAACGAAAAGAATTTTTAAAAGCGTTTTTATCTTCATGAAACCTAATTTTTGGGTCGGGCTTGACATAATGAGACAAAAACCTTTTAAATTTAACTCTTAATATTGTTTGTCAATTTTTAAACCAATCTATGAAAGTTAAAATTAATGCGCCCTATATTGTGCATGAGCTAATCGATGGTGAAGTAATTATCGTTAATCTCAAAAAAGGTGACTACTATAGCTTAATGAATGTAGCAGCAGACATTTGGGAAGCAATAGACAAAGGAGGCGCGTTAGCTCAAATTGTGTCTCAATTATCTCATTCCTACGAAGGCGACCTTTCAACTATTCGGGAAGGAGTTCAACAATTTATAAAAGAGTTGATTGAAGAAGACATTGTTACGGAATTAACGGTTCCAGACGCTGAAACGACGCAAGAAATATCGTTTGAGCCATCTAATCCTAATGAGTTGACTACTGACAAAAAATTATTTGAAATTCCTAAACTTAACAAATACACAGATATGGAAGATTTATTAGCTTTAGATCCAATTCATGAAGTCGATGAAACGGGTTGGCCGAATATCAAAGTAGAAACTGGATTTTAAAGATTATTTATGCGGCTTTTTTATGCAACCAGTCATGCCAACAGAATTATTGCTCCCCCAAGATCCACTGAACTTTTTTGAGGATATTTATGGAGCATCTCAACGGGCGATCGCGGCTTCAGGAGGCGCAATTCAACATTATTATCAAATTGCTCATCATAAAATTTGCTTATCGTTTGCGGGAAATGGCCTAGTCAATAAAATTATTCCCGCTTTAGCCCATCTAGAAATTCCTGCGGTTCAATCTCCTGATTTTACTATTATCCTCTGGGACAGTACAACAACTAAAACCCAGATGCCTCGACCTGTTTGGCAGCCTCAACACTTACAAAGGCGGGGAGAAATTTCCGCATTAAATAGCGATCGCATTCATACTTATTTTCAATGGGGAGCCAATGCTCTCAATGTTATTGATCTCCAGCAAAATTTAGGAATTTATTGGATCAACAACCCCGACAAATTACCTTATTGGGAAAGTGGTTCTCCGTTAAGAAATATTTTCCAATTATGGTTTAGTCAACATCATCTTCAAATGGTTCATGCGGGTGCAGTTGGTCTAGAAACAGGTGGCGTATTAATCATTGGCAAAGGTGGAAGCGGAAAATCAACAACGGCTCTGACCTGTTTAAATTCGGATTTATTTTATTTAAGTGATGACTATACGTTAATTTCGGCAAATTCTAGTCCGTGTGCCTACAGTTTATACAGCAGTGCGAAAAAAAAAGCGGAGGATATTGAACGATTAACCTGGTTAAAGCCCCTAATTGTTAATACGGCCCACTTAGAGCAAGAGAAAGCTTTATATTTTTTAGCAGATCATTTCGCCGAGAAACTTATTCAGGAATTTCCGCTTAAAGCAATTTTAATTCCCCGTGTTACTGGTCAAGTTGACTCAACCTTAACATCTACATCCATATTAACCGCATTAACCGCTTTAGTTCCCAGTACCCTTAAACAATTGCCTGATACAGGAAAAGTCGCCTGCGATCGCATGCAAAAATTAACAGAACTATTACCCAGCTATCATTTAAATTTAGGAACCGATCTCAACCAAATTTCTCCACTTATCAAAACTCTTCTTCAATAATTTATATGCCAGTTTTAAATTCTTTGGTGAGTGTTATTATGCCTGTTTACAATGGAGAAAAATATCTAGAAGAAGCAATTCATAGCGTATTATGCCAGTCGTATCCAAATATAGAGTTAATTATTGTTGATGATGGTTCAAGTGATGGAACCCATCAAGTTATTAAGAAATTTACAAAGCAATATACTAATATTTATTATATTTATCAAGTTAATCAAGGCCCAGCTTCAGCCAGAAATACAGGAATTTGCCATTCTCAAGGAGAAATAATTAGTTTTCTTGATGCAGATGATGTTTGGGCAACAAATAAATTAGCCTGTCAACTAACTTATCTGCATGACAATCCTGATGTAGAAGTCGTTCTCGGTTTAACTCAATTTATTCAATCGCTAAAAATATCTTATTCAGAAGATTCTTCTCTCATCTCAGATACTAAATATTTTTTAAATTTGGGGAGTGCTATTTTCAAAAAATCTGTTTTTACTAAGATAGGCTTGTTGGATGTAAATTTAATATATAGTGAAGATATTGATTTTTTTAATCGCATTCGAGAAGCCTCTATTCTGATCCTCAAACATCAAGATATTGTATTAAAATATAGGCAGCACTTATCCAATATGACTAAAAATCAATCAATTAATAATTTAAATATCTTGAAAGTCATGAAAAGCTCTCTAGATAGGCGAAGAAGGACTAATAATGGTAAAGCAAATAATCTGGACAAAACTCTAAATTTTTAAAATGAATCAAGAAAGTAATGATTTAGTTTCAGTGATTATTCCCGTTTATAATGGAGAGCATTATATAGAGCAGGCTATTTATAGCGTTATTAATCAAACTTATAAATTTTTAGAAATTATATTGATAGATGATGGGTCAACAGACAGAAGTAAAAATATAATCAAATCGATACAAACAGAACAAGTAAGCCGAAAAATTAATTATTTTTATCAGAAAAATCAAGGCGTAGCAATAGCTCGGAATCAAGGAATTTCCCACTCAAAAGGTGAATACATTGCATTCTTAGATCAAGATGATATTTGGATGCCAAACAAATTAAGCTTACAAATAAAATTTCTTAAAGATAATCCTAACATTGATTTTGTACTTGGAAAGCAAAAAATTTTTTTGGAAGAAGGAATACCTCAACCGAAGTGGCTTAGACCTCAATATTTGACCGAAGAGATTACTGCGTATTTATTAGGAGTATTATTAACTCGAAAATCCATTTTTAGAAAAATAGGTTGTTTTGATCAAACTTATAAATATGGTAATGATTATGATTGGTTTTTAAAAGCAATTGACAAAAAACTACCGTATCATATTCTTGATGAAGTTATTTTGCTTAAAAGAATTCATGATTGTAATGAATCATATAATATTGATGGCATGACATTGGATATGTTAAGGTACCTAAGACAATCTGTTTATCGGAAACGACAAATACAGAACTCAGAATTAAAATCTTAGAAATGAACTCCGAGCCTCCTCTGATTAGTGTAATTGTCCCCGTTTATAACTGCGATCGCTATTTAGGTGAAGCGATAGAAAGTATCCTTGCTCAAACTTATCGACCATTGGAAGTGCTGGTTATTGATGACGGTTCAACAGATAACAGTGCAGAAATTGCGAAAAAATTTATTCCTCACATTCAATATTGCTATAAGTCTCATAGTGGTATTGCTGCAACGCTTAATCATGGTATTAAATTAAGTCAAGGGGATTTTTTAGCCTTTATAGATGCAGATGATTTATGGGTTAACGACACTAAATTAGTTAGTCAAATGAATGCTTTACAAAAAGACCCTAATTTAGATTTAGTTTTTGGTTATGTACAACAATTTATCAGTCCTGAATTAGCAGGGGAGGTTACAAAAAATATTAAGATTGATCAAGAGAGCAGACCTGCTTATTTTAAGGGAACCTTATTACTTAAAAAAGAAACATTTTTTCAAGTTGGATATTTCAATTCTGACTGGCACTTGGGAGAATTTATTGACTGGTATATTAGGGCAAAAGAATTAGGACTTGAGGATATAGTAATTCCAGAAATTTATTTAAAACGACGTATTCATACAACTAATATAGGCATTAAACAAAAACAACACCGTAATGATTATGTACATATCATCAAACAATCATTAGAAAGAAAAAGAAGTAAATTTTAATTAAACTAAATTATTAGATTAAATTTAAACTAAATTTATGTGCATTAAATTAAGTATAAATTTACGTTGAATATTTATATCTTATAACAAAAATTTAAACAGCCGAGTATTTTTTATGTATTATAATTATAAAAAAATAATTTATCAAGAATTAAAACCGATACAAGATGAACTCTATTCATATTTAAGCTCATTAAATAACTCATTTGTCAAAAATCAGAATCAAAGAAAATTCATAATCCTAGCACACTATCGTACGGGTAGTACTTTATTAGCAAGCTTATTAAATTCTCATCCTCAAATTTTTTGTGATATCGAAATATTTTTAAAATTTCTTAAATCAAGATTTTCTAAAGTTTGTTTTCCAAACTTTTATATTAAAGGAAAAGCAGACCAAAATAAAAATCTTATTTATGGATTTGATTTAAAACTTTATCAACTAATAAAGCTAAACATATGTTTTTCAAAAGAAGATTGTAAAAATTTTATTTTAAATTTATATAATCAAAGTTGGCAAATTATTTATTTAAATCGAAAAAATTTATTTAGACAGGAAATTTCTAGTTTTGTTGCTCAATCCAGAAAAGCGTGGTTTGACAAATCTGACGGAAAATATGTTAGAAAACCTATTTTTATAAACCCTCAAAACTTATTTGAAAGCATGATATACAGTGAAAAAAATATTGCTATGGAAAGATTTTGTTTATCAAATATTCCTTGTCTAGAATTAGTTTATGAAGAAGACTTATTAAATCATGACAAACATCAAGAAACAATGAATACAGTTTTTACTTATTTAGGATTAGAATCTGTTGATGTATATACTAATTTGAAAAAAACTTCTTCAGATAATTTGGCTGATGATATTATTAATTATCAAGAAATAGTTGATTTTATTGACAAAACACAGTATGCACATTTTCTAGATAGTTAAGATTTATAGTTAAGGTTTTATGTTAAATTTGACATTTCGGAGCGAAAAAATTTCAAAGCGTTTGTCAATTTTAATTGGATCAAAATCGTAAATCAAACAAAAATTTAAGAGCAAATATCAAAATTTTATCTAATAAATAAAAGTCTAGTCTATGACAAAATATTGATCGCAACATCATGATAGAGATGAACAAACAGTGTGTAAATTTTATTTGACTGATATTTAACCTAAAAAAGTCAAATTTTTAGACAAGAATTATCAAGTTTAAAAATAGATAGTAATGGTTCTCCTGACTTCTAGGTGATAATTTTTTCTAATAAAAGCCTGAGACCTTTGCAGTCGTGCCTTTCAGGTATTTTTCTTAGAAAAAGCCACTTTGGCAATTCTAGAGAGGGAATACAGTCCAACAGTCTTACCCTAAATGGCTTAGGGAACATATTCGCCCTATATATAAGTTTTGATTATCACCACAAGGTCGGGAGAGCCATAGTAATTATAAGGATTTTTATTAAGCATAACAAGTATAGAAAATAGAAAGTAAACCATTTATTAATTAAAATTACACTCTTATCCTATATCAACAAACTAACGTAGAAATGCTTGAACTTAATTATGGCTTTATCTAAAAAAATGAAAATTAATGGTACTATTGACTTATTACGCAACTGGAATTTAGTAACTAATAGGCTGAAATTTTGTAAGATTAAGGAATTGTTTTTATTATGCTCAGTTTCATGGAAGAAGCATAATTAATTTCTAGCAGACGAAATATATTTATCACTATGTCATTCTACGCTCAAACTAATATACAACTCTTGAATCAACTACAGCATGAGGGCTATTCAAAACAAGACCTTGTTAGCATTGGTAATACTTACGAATTAAGTATGAAAATGTTTACAGGTAGCTATCGGCCTTCTGGTAAGACATTTATTGCTCATCTTATTGGTACAGCAAGTATTTTGACTTCTTTGCACGTTTCTGCAAGAATAGTCGCTGCGGGTTTAATTCATTCTATATATACTGACGGTGACTTTGGTACTGGAAAAAAAGGAATTTCAAATATCAAGCGGAAACAGATAAAATCGGTTGTTGGTGAAGAAGTGGAAGAGTATGTCTATCGGTATGCAGCCCAAAGATGGAACTCAAAAAATATCATAACAATTCGCGATCGCCTAGATAAACTTGACCAAATTGATCGTGATGTTCTTTTAATTCGCCTAGCTGATCAACTAGAAGATAGCTTAGATTTGGGTATCCTATATTGCTCAAATTACAAAAGTCGCCAGAAATTTTTTCAGGATGTAGGGCCTATTCTCTTGGAAATGGCTCATAAAATAGGTTTCCCCGCTTTAGCAACTGAACTAGAAACAGCACTTGGAACGACTATTCTAGCTGAAATTCCTGAAGAACTTTGTCATCATAATCGAGAAAAAAGGTCTTTTTTTATCCTTCCTAGATCATCGCGCTATAAATTCTCCGTAGCGATTTATCAGAAATTTATTTTTAGCGTCAATTATTTGCGTTCAACTTTACTCCACATGAAGTGTAAATTGCGTTCATTTTCATTATATAATTTCCAAAAATTTACTGATTAAAATGAATTTAAAAATATATTTAAGAAACATCAAATTTCGCTTTAAAGCTGCATTGAAAGCTTTTCTCAATCCAACTCGTAATCTCCATCAAAAAGTTTTTGTCAAAATAGTAGAACCTTCAGTCGTTTTAGATAATCAGCTTTTAGCGGGACAAAATGTTCTTATTACTGGAGGAGCAAGAAATATTGGCAGAGGCATTGCTATTGAAATGGCTAAGCAAGGTGCAAATATTTATTTTACTGATATTAATATTGAAAAAATTCAATCTTTAGAAAAAGAACTAGAACAATTAAAAATTGGTGGTTATTATCAAGGTTTTTTATCTGACATAACGATTATTGAAAATACACAAGAAGTTATTAAAAAATTAAAAGCTCAAAATATTATAATCAATATCTTAGTCAATAATGTTGGTGTGTCAAATCGGTTTTTAAATTTACAAAAATTAGACATTCTAGCTATCAAAGAAATTTTCGAGATTAATTTATTTGGCCCATTGCAACTAACGCATTTAATTGTACAACAAATGATTGAAAATAAAGTACGAGGCTCTATTATTTTTATTAGTTCTATTCATCAAGATTTAACTTTTAGAGATCTGGCTTATTCTTCCTCTAAAGCCGCGATCTCAATGACGATTAAGGAACTAGCTTTAGAATTAGCTCCCTATGAAATTCGCGTAAATGGTATTGCTCCAGGTTGGGTAAAAGAGGATACAGAGGGAAATCCTTATTATCATAAAATAGGTGTACTACATGAAAGTTCTATTAATCCTGATTATATTGGTCGAGCAGCCGTGTATTTAACATCTGACTATTTTTCGTATTTTACAACAGGAACTATTCTTAAAATCGACGGTGGATTATCTTTACTGCATCCTAATTATTTGCCACCAAAAAAGTAAGTTTATTTAATTTATATAATTAAAATGGCTATAAAAAAAATTGATTTTAATATTCAAAATAATCTATCTTTAGACCAGAAACTCCTCCTAAAAGCATGTCTAGAAGAAGGTTTCTTTTTTTTAGAATCTTGGAATAAATGGAAAGATTGTATTAATATTGACACAATTGATTCACAATCTTACTTCTTACTTCCATTACTTTATCATAATTTGTTAGCGCACAAAATTGACGATAATAGTATTTATCAATTAAAAGGAATCTATCGCAGAAGTTGGTTTTATAATCAGCTTATTCTTGAGCAGTTACGAGAAATATTAATCTGTTTATCAAATAATCAAATTGACTATATTGTTTTAGGAGATATTGCTATTAATTTTAGTTTGTATGAAAATTTAGGCGATCGCTACATCCAAACACTAGAATTATTTATTTTTCCAGAGATGGTTCCCAAAGTTACTTATTACTTAGAGCAGCTAGGATGGACGTTAAGAAAAAATAATCAAAAATCCTTGTTTCGTCGTAGTGCTAACAATCTCGTATTTGCAAATAAACTAGGTCATCAATTGATTGTGCGTTGGCAATTAGATCAAACATTTTTAAATAAAGATTTAATGGAACAAACAATAGCTATCCAAGCTTATAATTTGGATATTTTAGTATTAAATTCCTTGGCTCAACTGACTACTATATTGTCAAAAATAAAATTTTTAAATAATAATAACTATCCTCTTTTTTGGTTGGCTGATATTATTTTTATTTTACAAAAAATAAATATTACTAAAGATTTTGACTTTTCGATAATGACAATAAAGTTACAGTCGGAAAGACTTGCTATTCCTTTTAATCAAGTTATGGAAATCATCAATCATTTGGAGATAGTCGAACCGCCATTAGATTTGAAAATTTATCCACTCTCCATTACCCGTAATGAACAAAGCGAATGGTATTGGCGAAATATAAAAAGAAAACTTGCTCCTATTATTCGTTATTACCGACATCAAAAATGAACAAAACTGAGTTAAACCAACGATTACAATTAGCCCATACCTTAGCGGATTTGTCGGGGGAAGTGATTCGTCAGTATTTTCGGCGATCGCATCTCGTGTCCCAAACGAAAATAGGGGAGAGTTCTTCCATTGTCACCATTGCAGATCAAGCGGCAGAACAAGCAATGGTTGATCGATTATTGCAAGTTTTTCCAGAGGATGGGGTTATTCGAGAAGAGGGAGAAAATCAGCCTTCCCAAAGCGGTTACTATTGGGTGATTGATCCCATTGATGGAACTTCCTCGTTTGTGAAAGGATTGCCGATTTTTGGCACGTTAATTGGGTTAGTTGATGGAGATGGAAACCCCGTGTTAGGCATAGCGGATCAGCCGATTATTCGGGAAAGATGGCAAGGCGTTCGAGGTGAGCCGACCCTGTTAAATGGGGAAATTTTAACCAATTCCTACGCTCAGGATAACCATTGGCAGTTATCTGAAGTCTGTTTAACGTCAACCACGCCTTTAATGTTTGTGACTCCTCAACAACAGGCGATCGCGGGTCGGTTGCAAGAGGTTTGTAAACGGACAGCTTTTGGGGGGGATTGCTATAACTATTTATCCTTAGCGGCGGGCTGGACAGCAATGCCAATGGTCATTTTAGAATCGGATATGAAATACTATGATTTTTGTGCCTTAATTCCCATTATTCAAGGTTCAGGAGGCATCATTACCGATTGGCAAGGTAAGGCTTTAGATCAAAATTCAACGGAAGTGTTAGCAGCTTCTAATCTGACTTTGCATCAAGCTGCGTTAAAAGTTATTGGGCAAATTTAACTATAGATTAACTAATTTTTAATCAATCAATTAAATTAACAAGTTAAAATCATGGAATCATATAGTATATTAATACTCAATTATCTTTTCGTTTGGCTAGTTTTAACAGGCTCAATATTAATTTTAATTCTATTATTCCAACCTCGTTTTATTTTGTCTATTGCTACATTGATTAGTCCTGATGTTGTTTATTTTACGAATACTAATCAAAAAATAATTGCTCTAACAATTGATGATGGGCCTGATAAGATAACAACACCAACTATATTAAAAGTTCTACAAAATTACGGAGCTAAAGCAACTTTTTTTGTTACCACTAGCAGGATTGAAGGAAATGAAATTATTATCCAGGACATCATTAATGCTGAGCACGAATTGGGTAATCATCTGACAGAAGATAAACCCAGCATTCAACTGTCTCCAAAGGAGTTTGAAGAATCATTACTGGAAGCTCATAATGTGCTCTCTCAGTTTAGTAACATGGAGCCTTTTCAATGGTTACGCCCCGCATCAGGATGGTATAACAGGAAAATGATAAACATCGCAAATCAGCATCATTATAAAATTGCGTTAGGCTCTATCTTTCCTTTTGATACATTTATTAATTCAAGCTGGTTTGCTGCACAGCACATTTTATTTAAGGTTTCTCCTGGTTCAATTATTGTTTTACATGATACCAATCAATGGGGTTTAAATACAGCCTTAACCCTAGAAAAAATTTTACCTGAACTCTCGAAAAGAGGTTATAAAATTGTCACATTGTCAGAGCTTTATTCTATTTAAAAAATGAATAATTTGCTGATTCGGATTATTTTAAAATTGAATTCGAGGCAACAATTTCCTAAATTTTAAAATTACTAATAGATTTGGGGAAGAAATCAGCTTTTTGTTGTAGTAAGATAGCGATCGCGTCACTGGGTAAGGGATGGGAAAAATAATAGCCTTGCCCTAATCGACAATCTAATTTCAGCAATTCTTGAATTTGTGGGGCGGTTTCTACGCCTTCGGCAATAGGTTCTAAGCCTAAATCCTGAGCCAATCGAAACATGGCTCTCGCAATTTTTCCTTGGGGAGAATCCTGGTTAATTTCACTGACAAAACAACTATCAATTTTTAAAATATCAATGGGGAATTGATGTAAATAGCTTAAGCTTGAATAGCCCTTACCAAAATCATCAATACAAATTTTGATTTGGCGATCGCGGAGTTTTTGTAAGGTTTTTTTAATGGATTCTTCGTCGCTGAGATAACAGGTTTCCGTAATTTCTAACCGTAAATATTTGCTTGCTAATCCCGTCTTCGCTAAAATTAAATCAATTTTTTCCACTAAATCGGGAATTTGTAATTGTTTGACTGATAAATTAATACTAATGGTTAAATTTTGATAATCTTTAATCGCAATTTTTTGCCATTCCACTAATTGTTTACAAGCATTTTCTAAAATCCAATCGCCAATAGGAACAATCAGCCCTGTATCTTCGCTGATGCCAATAAATTCGCTGGGGGTAATGAGGCCATGCTCAGGATGTTGCCAACGTAATAAGACTTCAAAGCCCGCTAAGTTTCCCGTTTCTAAGAAAACAATCGGTTGGTAATACAGTTGAAATTGCTGATGGGCGATCGCTTGTTTGAGATCGGTTTCCCATTGCAGTAAGGTAACTGCTTTTTGGTGCATGGCGGGATTAAAGACTTGATAATCCCCTTTACTCACATTTTTGGCTTGATAAAGGGCTGTATCCGCATCCCGCAATAGATCCTCTGGGGTTAAACAGGGATCAATGATTTGATCCATTAACAAAATGCCAATACTTACCCCCGCAAAAACTTGATGCTGTTTCAGTTGAAAGGGCGAACGAAAGGAGGCTTTAATTCTTTCCGCAACTTGGGTCGCCTGTTCAAGAGAATTGATATCGGGCAATAAAATAATAAATTCATCGCCGCCTAATCGAGCCACGAGATCATCTTCTCGGAGACACAGTTGCAAGCGTTGCGCGATCGCGACCAATAATTCATCGCCCACTAAATGTCCCAAACTGTCATTCACTAATTTAAAGCGGTCTAAATCGAGGAAAAATAAAGCAAAGCTACGTTGGTGTTCTTGGGCATAACGTAATAATTTACCGAGATGATCCATGAACATGGCTCGATTAGGCAATCCCGTGAGCGAATCATAAAACGCTTTTAATTTCAATTCCTCTTTTGTGTATTTATACTCACTAATATCCTCAACGGTTCCTTCGTAGTAGAGTAACTCGCCTGCTTCATTGCGGACAGCCCGTGCATTTTCTGATATCCAAATGACCCGGCCATCTTTCCGATAAATTTGGGACTGGAAATTGGCAACCGAGTCGTTTTCCTGTAACAGGCGAATAAATTCAGCACGACGTTCAGGCACTAAATACAGTTGATGTTCAATATCGGTCAGCGATCGCATTAATTCTTCTGGAGAATCATAGCCATAAATTTGCGCTAAAGCAGGATTAGCACTTAAATAATGACCATCAGGAGTGGTTTGAAAGATCCCGTCTAGGGAATTCTCAAAAATACTGCGATATTTTTCTTCGGAGACCCTTAAGGCTTCTTCAATGCGTTTGAGTTCACTAATGTCGGTAATTAAGCCTTCAATACCTAAGAAAGTCCCCTCTTCATTAAAAATACTGTGTCCTTTTTCCCAAACGTGCTTTTCTTGACCGTCTTTCGTAATAATACGATATTCCAGCACATAGGCACTGGGGTGACGGCTCACGGCTTCCAATTTTGTTAAAACCTGGGATAAATCCTCTGGATGGGTAATTTGATTAAAAATAGAATTGCGATCTTGAAGCACTTCCTGAATGCTATAACCCGTTAGTTCTTCACACCCCGCACTGATATAGATCATTGATAAATCCGCACGGTTACTAGTCCGAAAAAAGATGCCTGGGAGCGCATTAATTAAACTATCTAATTGCCGTTGGCTTTCTTTTGCGGCTAATTCCGTTTCTCGGCGATCGCTAATATCGATAATAAAGCCTTCAATAAATAACAATCTCCCCGAAGCATCATAAATTCCTCTGCCTTTTTCCCACACCCATTTTTGTTGACCTGCTTTGTCAAAGAGGCGATATTCCATCGTGTAGGGTTGATGTTCCTCTAAGGCGGTTTGCAGTTGCTCTACCAACCAAGGACGATCTTCAAGATGTACACAATAATGATATTTTTCGCGGGATTGAGCAATCAATTCAGTAGGATGACAACCGATTAAATCTAGGCTACCTTCACTAACAAATTCCATTGTTAATTGGCGATCGCTATTGCAACGATAGGCCATACCAGGTAAGTTATTAATCAACGTTAATAGTCGATAGGTTTCCGATAACATGACATCAGACAGCCCTTGATTAGCATCATTTTCTAACCCGTCAGAAACCAAATTAACATCTCGAAAAGCTGATTTCATGGCAAATAATTAAAATTAGAGAAAATGAGTTGAATTTAGTCTGTTAGAAGAATACAAAAGCCAACTTTTTATCAAAAGAGAAACTCGTATTTAACTAAAATTAACTATGAACAGATTCAAAATTTGCGGATAACCTAACATTTTATAAAAGTTAATTCAAACCAAACAATTTGGCAAAATTTTTAATAGTCAACTATTATTGTTTTTGAATTTATAATTGATTGATCAGTTAAAATTAATTTTAAATAGTAAGATGTTAATTATTACGATCAATGATTTCCATCCTCTATTTAGTTAATAAAAAAAAGACAAAAAAGCTTGTTTGATAAATATTAAATTATTCAATTAAAATTGTGTAAATTGTCAATTAATCATGCATGAATGAGGCAAACAGTAACATCATCGATCTGTTTCTACATTGAATCAAATGTACTCGATGAATATTATCAATACTGTATCTAGTATTGCATTTTTATTACATAGTATTGATACCAATCAAGCATAATTGAGCAGGAACTTTTTACAATCATTTTTCTCAGACTGGAAGCAGAGTAATAATATGAAAAGCCAGACTAAAGACTGTTGGAAAAGGACTTTAGCAATGTCCAAAATCCTCTTTTCATCTTGGGTTTTCTGTCTATCTCTAACGTTGGATTAAGTCAGGAAATGATTACCCAAGTACCATTAGCTACGCCAAACCTGCTCTAAAATTGTTTCTGGTTTAATATCAGCCATTTTTTGAGTCGGAGATTGAATCCCGATAAAGCGTGTTTGATTCGGGGGTAAGGATTTACTCGCTTCTGTCGGGCCAAACAGGGCAATGGTATAGGTTCCAACCGCCACAGCTAACTGCAAAGGCGCGCTATCGGTGCAGAGCATTAAATTAGCCCCAGCAATTAAAGCAGCCAGTTTACCAATATCACTAGGTTGAATAATTTTTAGACTGGCGTGATTGGCTCGCATTTGTCCGACCCAATCGGCATCGTCTGGGCCTTGCAGTAAAACGATGGATAAACTGGGTTGTTTTTGCTGAATGTCGTCAATCACTTTTTCCCATTGTTTAACGGGATAGATTTTATCAATGCCTTTGAGACGGGAGAATCGACTTGAGCCACCGTGAATGAGAATATAGCCATGTTCTTTTAAATCTAAGCGGTTTTGCTCGTTTTCTGCCCATTGGATATCTTCTTTAGGAACGGCAATCTTGAGGGGAGGGCAGGTTTTTTTTATCTCAAAACCTTTGACTAAATCGTGGTTGAGAGAGGCCGTATATTGATTGAGATTGAGGGGAACGGTATTGGAAAGAAAGTAGGATTGATTACTTTTATAGCCAACTCGTTTGGGGATACCATTGAGCCAAAGCATCAGTTCAGTGGCCCAGCTTTGTTTTAAGCTCAGTGCTACGTCATATTCGCGATCGCGGATAATGCCCAAAAGGTTGAGATAGTCAGCCAGTCCATTGCGGTCTTTGAAATCGAACACCAGAACTTCACTAACAGAAGAGCAAACGCGATAGGCAGATTTAGCGCGAGGTTCTACGATCACATCGATCGCCGCTTTGGGATATTGATTTTTGAGGCTTTCGAGGGTGGGAAAAAAGAGCAGCTGATCGCCAATTCCCCCAGGAACTAGAGCTAAGATTCGCATCTTTCGGTATCCTTTAATCGGTAATCGATAGCAGTTGGCTGATTTATTTGAAATAATTCAGCTTAACTATAGCAAGTTTTGACGGCTTCAGTGAACATCCTGTCATTTCTTCCTTCTCCCAAAAGGATCTTTCCGATGCTTTGATAATTAAGTTAGAGCGCGAAAAACTAGAGAGCATAAATTTTAAAAAGATAAATCGCTCTCTGAATTAACGTGAATTACTACAAGTCGCTATTTAAAAATTTCTTAGTTTCTCAAACTCAAACCATAGAATAATTGTTCCGTTTTAACCGTTACGACTTGGGGCGGTGTTGCATCCGGTGGATAAAGGAAATCTAACACCACTTGTCGCTGTTCTCCTGGCGATAGATTGAGAATAATAAGGGGATCACCCATTTGTCCTTGTCGTTGGGTGATATGAAAATAGCGGTTTTGGCTTTGGCCGCGATCGTCTACATAACTGACTCTAACTGTTCCTCGGAAAAAAACTTGACCCGTTGGACGCGGCACGAAAAATAGGCGATCGCTGTATTGATCCTGTTTAATGGGAGTTTGCAAGGCAATACTGACACTTTGTTTAGAAGACGTTTTATTGCGAAGCGGCAATGTTAATTGATAATGAACCCCGTAGTTCCCATGCGCTAAATAGGCCGTATCAGGATAACGGGCCAACATCGGCGCACTTTGGATCTGTTGGGTTCCTTGAGTGCCAACGTTGACCGTACTTAACGGATAGGAAAACGCCTTACCCCGCTCAGGAATACTCAAATAATTAACCTTAGGATCATCAACAAGTTTGGTTTTCCATTCGGTTCCAAGAGAAACGCCAGCAACTCGCCCATAAATAGGCCGATTCGGATCATTGGGATTAATTTTTTCTGGAGGAGTTGGAACCTTGTCGCGGGGGTAAACTAGTCTTCCGCCAACTAAAAGATTTCGCCAATCATTCAAACTCGGCTGACGAAATTTGAGGGAAGGAGCAGTCTTATCATTCTTAGTTGCTACATCTTCAGGAGGCATCTCTGGCACAGCAAACATCGCCAAATTCGCCAAATAGACCGGCCCACTGCTTTCTAATCGCATATAGGTAGAACGGGCACTACTAGTATTAATCGGCAGATTAAATAAAACTGCACTTTCTTGGGGAGGAATGGTTAAGATTCGAGGAAAATTAGGCTGAGTGACCCCCCGCAAAATATCGCTCATTAAACGAGAACCTGGCCCAGAAAAAACTTGCCCATAGGGATCTTCCACCTGTTGGGGTAAATCAATAAAAGGTGCATCAGGGGAAGTTAGATAACTCGCTCCCTGCAATACTCTAACGGTGACAAATTGATTCGTTGGATTTTCAATAATTAATCCCTGATACAGGGTTCTGTTTGTCCCAATGGGTCGAGAAATATGATGGGTAAAAATATCAAAACGGCCCTTTAAGGGTTTATTCAGATGCGCTCTCGGCTCAAACTTCCCGTCTGAAGGAAACGTAGAGAGTAAAATTCCTTCCGTTTGAACAATTTCAGGGCTATTACTGTTAAAAACAGGAACTTCATTTAATTTGCCTGGTAAACTCCGTATTTCTTGGATTTGCGTTAAAAACTGCTGCTCAGTGATAGGAGCAGGAGCGGTAACAATCTGGGCAACCGTAAAGGATGGAAGTAACGGCAACATAATGGTGAGAACTGTTTTTGAACGAAATCAAATTTCCTTATCGATAAGCTAGGGGACAAGGAGTTTATCTTTTTTGCCGACCGAGCCACGAGAAGTAGGGATATATCCTTATGTCTTCATGTAGCTGTTGAGCAATGGAATTAAGCAAGATGGCAATTTAGCCAAGAAAAAGCCACCTCAAGCAAAGCCCTAGCATTAACTGTATGTACTTTAGGGCTAAAAGCAGACAATTGCAACCCTGAAAAAGTTCCCGCTACTTTTTATCTCTAATTTCTCTTAATTCCCAACTCGCTTATCGTTAAGCCTGTATCAGCCCGAAAAGTCGGTAATTTCTCTCTTGAGAAGAATAATATTTAAACGCCCAAAAAATTTGACTCGTAATGAGTTGTTTGTCAGGTCACTTTTAGGATTATGACCACTTTAAGACCTAATGAAATCCTATAAGGTCAAAAATAAGATTTTTACTAGACTTTACTTGATTTAAAACTTTTTAAGTTGAAAAAACACGCTTTAGAGCAGCAACTTATACGATTGATTTGGAATTTCTATGTGACTTTGTGTAAACTTGTCTTAAGTTATGTTAAGTTATATTACGAAATGTAGCTAAAGGTTGACATTATGCCATTTACGATTGATTCGGCTCGCAGTATTTTCCCGGAAACATTAGCTGCTGATGCCGTACCAGCAACGATCGCTCGATTTAAGCAACTCAATGCTGAAGATAAACTGGCTTTGATCTGGTTTGCTTATTTGGAGATGGGACAGTCGATTACGATTGCTGCGCCTGGTGCTGCCAGCATGATTTTGGCGGAGGCTACGTTAAATTCAATTCGTAAAATGTCTCCCCGTGAGCAAACTCAGGTAATGTGCGATTTGGCTAATAATGCGGATACGCCGATCTGTCGCACCTATGCGGTTTGGACTCCCAATATTAAATTAGGCTTCTGGTATCAATTAGGGGAATGGATGGAAGATGGCACGGTTGCTCCCATTCCGGAAGGTTATCAACTCTCAGCTAATGCGGCGGCGGTATTACAAGCAATCAGAGAATTAGAATCCGGTCAGCAAATCACTGTTTTACGCAATGCGGTTGTGGATCTCGGATTTGATCCCAATCAATTAGGCAACTATAAAACAATTTCTGAACCCGTTGTAGCTCCTACTGAAATTGCCAAACGAACGAAAGTTTCCATTGAAGGCGTAACCAATGCAACGGTGTTAAGTTACATGGATAATTTAAACGCCAATGATTTTGAGGCTTTGATTGAATTATTCACGCCTGATGGTGCTTTGCAACCTCCTTTCCAACGCCCTATTGTTGGTAAAGATGCCATTCTCAAATTTTTTAAAGAAGAATGTCAAAATCTTAAGCTGATTCCTGAGCGGGGTGTGGTTGAGCCAGCGAGTGACGGTTTTACTCAAATCAAAGTCACGGGGAAGGTTCAAACCCCTTGGTTCGGTGCAGGAGTCGGTATGAATATCGCTTGGCGTTTCTTACTCAATCCTGAAGGTAAAGTTTTCTTTGTCGCGATCGATTTATTAGCCTCTCCCAAAGAACTTTTAAATCTGGTTCGACGTTAATTTTTAACCCTTTTAATCTGCTGAATTATTAGCTCAATTAAAACCTTTAACGCATTTTCTGGCTGTTTCATAGCTTAGTAAAATGCGTTATTTTTTATTGAAAATGATTAAATGAGAAAAGCTTGTTACATTTTGTTACATTCTTTGATAGGATAGGAAAGCCGACCATTATAAACATTAATAATTTTAATCTTTTTAAATTAAGGTCATGAGTGAAAATACCTGGTCAACTTTAGAAAAATCTATTGCTGAACAAGCGTTTAAAAAGGCCTATGAGCGCGAAACAACTGGCTTAATTCAATATATTAATCAACAGGCTTCTGAGATAAGAGATATCGATTCTGTCTGGAAATTAAATGATTATCTCAATGCCAAACGACACCAAATTGATGGTAAGTATGACTATCGATATGCTGTCTTGATTTTTGTTTTTTCAGACTTAATGAAAGAAGGTTGGTTGTTACCAGAAGATTTAGAAGGATTGGATCAGGATAAAATTTCTAAAATTAAAGCTCTGTCTCGCATGTAAGGTTTGAGATCAGACAATTTTAAAGAGAAGGAGAACGATGTAATAACAGAAAGTTTCTGGCATCTTCGCTATTCATTGGTTGACTAAAGCGGTATCCCTGCATGAGAAAGCATTGTAAATTTTGCAGCATGGCTAATTGGGTTTGATTTTCAACGCCTTCTGCGACTACTTGAAGATGGAAAATCTTACCGAGGTCAATTAAAGCGGATATCATGTCGGCTGCTTCTGAGTTTTCTGATAATTTTGCAATTAACGATTGATCGATTTTTATTTTATTAACAGATAATTCTTGCAAATAACGGACAGAGGCATAATGTTTACCAAAATCATCAAGAGAAAAACGAACCCCTAATTGGCGTAAGGATTGAATAATTTGTTGAGCTTTTTCAAAATTATCAAACACTAAAGATTCGGTAATTTCTAATTCTAACCAACGGCCGTCTAGCCCCGTTTTTTGTAAAATTTCTTGAACTAAACTACAAAAGTTATGATGATAAAATTGTTTGGCAGAGAGGTTAACGGACACAACTAAGGGAGAAATACCATCTTTTTGCCACCGGATATTTTGATTACAGGCAGTTTGGAGTATCCATTGGCTTAAGGGGTTGATTAATTCGGTTTGATCGGCCCAAGGGATAAATTGACTGGGTTTGACGAGACCTTGTTGCGGGTGTTGCCAACGAACAAAGGCTTCCATCGCTTCGATTTCCCCAGTTCTTAAGTTCACTTGGGGTTGATAGAGCAGGGCTAATTCGTTGTTTTCTAGGGCACGATGTAGGCGTTTTTCGACCCGTTCTTTGCGATTGGGGGCTTGGGTTTGGGGATCAACGGTAAGGGTCGGCATTGATTGGTGTTTGATCTTAACTTGGGTCAAGCGTTTTTCGACGAGATTTAAGATTTCGGGCAAATCAGTTGCATCCTGAGGATATGAAGCGATCGCGTGATGAAAATAGGGTTTAATTGTCTGGGAATTAATCGTAATCGGCTGACTAATGGCTAAATTAATGCGTTGAATAATATTGGAAAGATTTTGGGTGTTAGTAATTTGGGGTAATAAAATAGCAAACTGGGTCTCATTCCAGCGAGAAACAATATCTCCATTGCGTAAGCTTTCTCGAATTTTATTACTAATTTGTTTGAGAGTTTTTTCTCCAGCATCTTTACCAAGATTTTGCATAATCTGTGAGAGATTATCTAACTCCATCAACGCGATCGCGGCATAATGTTGATATCGTTTCGCATTCGATATGGCAATATAAAGATACTCTTTAAACAAGGTTGCGTTGGGTAATCCCGTTAAGGTATCTAGGTAGGAATAATCCTCTAAAGTATCATCTTCATCTCGCCCATTCTCGGTGTCTTCTTCTGTTAAAATCAATGTACTTTTTACTTGATTATTTCCCTGAGTGCTATAGAGCTTTTTATGTTCATTATTAGGATCATCAACGAAATTTAAAGATCCATTCATCAAATTATTATCTGGTCTGGTTAAATGATGATAACTAGCATTGACATCACAACCAAAATTAATCAGATCTCCATCACAAAGCTCGTGTACTAAACATTTTTGACCGTTTATAAAAATTCCATTTTGGCTTTTATTTCCTTCTAAATCACCATCTAAAATTAGATAAGAATATTGATTGGTTTTATTATTAAATTTACGCACTAGTGTGGCGTGATGCCTTGATGCCTGACGAGAATACATGGGAATACTATTACTGGAGTGGCGGCCCAGAGTGTAATTAGGGTCATCTAATATAATAGTTCTTCGGTGGGCTTGATCTTCGATGACTAAAATATGTTGAATAAAAGGAATATTATTAATATTTTCATTGTATTCATCAATCATATTTACGAGTAATCTCCTTTAAAATTCAGAAACATCATATTTTTTGAAAATTTAAAACAAAATCAATTATAAGAAAATTAAAATAACAAAATTTAGTATTTTTTGTTAAATAATTTAATTTAAAAAAATAATAATAGTTAGAGCAAAATAAATATCACTAGTTGTTAGAATAATTTGTGATAATATAAACCGCTTTTTGAAAAATGTAGCACAACATTTTTTGGGTCAATACACAAAATTATACTTTCCTGATTATACTTCCTATAAAGGATGACAAGAAACTAAATACAGGAAAAAAGGCTTGAAAATTAGTGAGAGAAGGTGGGGGCATATAAGGTAAGAGAACTCTCAGACTCAAACTATTTTGACAAAACCAAGCTTGAAAATGCAGATACTGCTACAATAAGACTTCTAGGGGTTTAAGCTATAAATTTGCAAAACTAAACCTGAAAAGGAGGCAAGATCAAACTTTAAATGATAGTCGCAACGATAAGACGATAAATTAATTATTTCGATTGAGTGTGAAGTTTGTATGTTTTAAATTAAGCTTACAGTTGTAACATCTGAACTTATATTGGGACACAAAACGACAATGCCTGTATATCTTGAGAATTTGCCAAAAGCGGTTGCAACGTTAGAAAAGCACCCAGAAGCATCGAGAATTAAAAAATTCGTTTACTATATTTACAAACAAATTGCTGAAGAGGCTCCTGCCAGCGTGGATGCCTATTCGTTAGAGCAATTGTTAACGGAATTAATCAATGCTAAACCGACAATTAAGCGTCTCGCCTTATCCATGTATGGGTTTATTCAACGCTTAGAAGTGGATCGTCAGGAAGCTTATGCCAAACTTGCGAAGGGAATTTTAGATCAACTCTCTCCTGTTTATCAGGCAAATAAGGAAGATGTCGAAAATACGGAAATTGGTCGTTTTCTTCAACAACGGCAAGGCGATAAGCCCAAAAATCAGGCAAGGGTTTCTATTAATTTAATGGAAACGGTTGTCAAAAAAATGATTTTTCAAGAACTGACCAAGTTGCCTAGTAATGTCTCGAAAACGATTGAATTTGAAGATGTGGTGACTTATGTGCTGAATCGTTTGCCGCCTCTCTATATTTCCAGTGAGGAAGAAAAGCAGCGTCAACTGCAAAAAGTTAAAGAGTTACAGGATAAGATTCAGACAACGGTAAGCCAAGGCATTGCCGCAGTGATGCAAGACCCGCTTCGTCGCTCTACTCCTTTGGACTTGGACGCGATCGATCCCTATACGGAAGCCTATGCGACCTTAAAAGCGGTTGAAGAATTTACCAGCAGTCGAGGAGATACGGATCAACGTTCTAGTTTAAATGATGTGTCTCAAGTCATTATTGATACGTTGAATGATTATGAGGAATCGTTAGCCGATTTAGAAACTTTTTTACAAATTCATAATTTGTTAGAGGATAAACTAACGGTTAAAAACTTAGCCTTTAATATGAAAAAAGTGATTAGACGATTGTTGCGATAATGATTGAATTAACCGTGACATTAAATTGGGCGTAAGCATTACGCCCCTACAAAGATCATCAGTTTTACTGTATATTCGAGCTTTCTTCCTGAAAAAAATCCTTTCCCTCATTAGCTCATTACAAGGAAAAAGCTAGAGGAAAAGGAATGAAATAATTAAATTTTGAGATCTATAAAAAAGGGTTATAAACAATCGCTTTAGGTTAAGTACAGTTGTTTCAAACAATTACTGTACGGCTTGTTGCTGATAACCAGAGAATTGTCCTAAGCGAGGTAAAGAACGAGGACGGAAAACGGAAGGAATAGTTGCCCAAGTACCTGTTTGGGTGACAGCAGTGTTTCCATTAGAGGAGCCACAATTTTGAATTTTTCCCCAAGATTTTCCAAAAAGACTACCAAACCATGCACCTTGCCCTGTTTTACCGAGTTCATAGTCAGGGGCGAGGATATAACCATCGGTACGGCTACTTCCCTTAAGGCAAATTTGACCAGAATTGCTTGAGTTCGTGTTATAGGCAAAAATTTGGAAATTGGAAGGTGTGCAACCCGCCACGGTTCCCCCCGATCCATTGCTACAGTTGTGAACAATATCTCCAGTTCCTGTTACTAAAATATTACCTTGAACGTAAAACTCAACTTTTTCACCGGGGGTAATTGTTAAGGATTGGTTCCCACTCATATCGATACTAGTAACCCAATAACGATACACATCATCCGAGCTAATTACATCAGTAGAACGGGGAAGTGCTAAGGTGCTGTTAACTGTTCCAAGGTTATTAAAAAAGTTGATCTTAGTGGCACCACTATTATCACCAAGAACAAGAGTAACCGAATTATTAGCCCCACTACCAGTCCCACCTACTGTACATTTAATTCTTTTACCGTTGCCTTTAGGTGCATCGCACTGTAGAGAGTTACTCGTTAGATAGTTGTATACACCATTGGTGGAAGTATCTACAGGTGCTGTAGTTAGGTTAGGGATATTGATAGTATTCCCACCGCCGCTACCAGTCTTGGTGCTATCAAGTGATATTAGGTTTAAACCAGGAATCAGATCAGGGCGAGTTGGCAGTGCCGGAAAAGGAACAGTGGTTTTCGTTGCTGTACGGCTGTTGAGGATTCGATTAGTTTGAACGCTAGAAACATAAGAATCACTGAGGGTATTGTCACAGTCGTTAAACCAAACATGGGCATCAAATTTTGCTCCATTATTGTCTAATGCAGTGCTAGAAGTCTCATAAATTTGGTTTGTATCATTAACCCCGCCTTTTCTAATCCAAAGCCCAGGTGCAGGGCTTGTATCAGAAACTGAAGCCGTTGAAGCAGTTACAGGAATGTTAACCCGAAGACGAGAAGCCCCATTAGCTCCTGCGCCCCCTGATCTGCCTTCAATAATCAAAGTTCCTGTTTGAGTTCCATTAGGCATTACGCCGCTCGCTCCGCCAGGATTATAGCTGACTAAACGGAATTGCCCTTTGCTTAAATCTCCTGGGTCAAGATTAATAGAATTGGAAGAACTAGCAACCCAAGTCCGTAATGTTGCTAACTTAGTTT
>CAYZWO010000001.1:26983-97537 GCA_964482215.1 uncultured bacterium | reverse complement strand
AAGTTCATTGTCGAGAGAGGAGTACCCTCATGACAATTAGTCCTCCCGAAAGAGAGGCGAAAGCCAAAGTCACGGTTGATACCAATCCTGTCCCGACTTCCTTTGAGAAATGGGGCAAGCCTGGACACTTTGACCGCACTCTAGCTAAAGGTCCCAAAACCACCACTTGGATTTGGAACCTACACGCCAATGCTCATGATTTTGATAGCCAAACCAGCGATCTTGAAGATGTTTCGCGCAAGATCTTCAGTGCCCACTTCGGTCACCTCGCTGTCGTTTTTGTTTGGTTGAGTGGAATGTATTTCCACGGCGCGAAATTTTCCAATTATGAATCCTGGTTAGCCGACCCGACCCACATCAAGCCTAGTGCTCAAGTAGTTTGGCCTATCGTAGGTCAAGGTATCTTGAATGCGGACGTTGGTGGCGGTTTCCACGGTATTCAAATTACCTCTGGTCTGTTTTATATGTGGCGGGCCGCTGGCTTTACTGACAGCTTTCAGCTTTACTGCACCGCGATCGGTGGTTTAGTAATGGCTGCCCTGATGCTGTTTGCTGGTTGGTTCCACTATCACGTCAAAGCTCCCAAATTGGAATGGTTCCAAAATGTGGAGTCGATGATGAATCACCACCTCTCAGGTCTTTTGGGCTTAGGCTCTTTAGCTTGGGCGGGTCACTTAATTCATGTTTCTTTACCCGTTAATAAATTATTAGATGCTGGCGTAGCACCTAAAGACATCCCTCTGCCTCAGGAATACGTTCTGAATACAGATAAGATGGCTGAGTTCTTCCCCAGCTTCGCCCAAGGTTTAACACCATTCTTTACCCTCAATTGGGGAGTTTATTCAGACTTCCTTACTTTTAAAGGCGGTTTAAATCCCGTTACGGGTGGTCTCTGGTTAAGTGATGTGGCTCATCACCATCTCGCGATCGCTGTCCTGTTTATCATTGCAGGTCACATGTATCGCACCAACTGGGGCATTGGTCACAGCATGAAAGAAATTCTAGAGGCACATAAAGGCCCCTTCACTGGAGAAGGTCACAAAGGTCTCTACGAAATTCTGACTACTTCTTGGCATGCTCAGTTAGCGATCAACCTCGCTCTCTTGGGATCTCTGTCGATCATCGTTGCACAGCATATGTACGCGATGCCGCCCTATCCCTATCAAGCGATTGATTATGCGACTCAGCTATCTCTCTTCACTCACCATATGTGGATTGGCGGTTTCCTCATCGTAGGTGCCGGTGCTCATGGCGCAATCTTCATGGTGCGGGATTATGACCCTGCTAAGAACGTTAATAATCTTCTTGATCGGGTGTTACGTCACCGCGATGCCATTATTTCCCACTTAAATTGGGTTTGTATCTTCCTTGGCTTCCATAGCTTTGGACTTTATATCCACAACGACACCATGCGTGCGTTGGGTCGTCCCCAAGACATGTTCTCGGATACGGCTATTCAACTGCAACCCATCTTTGCTCAATGGGTACAAAATATCCATACCTTAGCCCCTGGTAATACGGCTCCCCATGCCTTTGAACCGGCTAGCTATGCATTTGGTGGCGCAACCGTTGCCGTTGCTGGAAAAGTAGCCATGATGCCGATTGCCTTAGGTACGGCTGATTTCATGGTTCACCATATCCATGCCTTCACAATTCATGTAACCGTCTTGATTCTTCTCAAAGGGGTTCTCTATGCCCGTAGCTCTCGGTTAATCCCCGACAAAGCTAACTTAGGCTTCCGATTCCCTTGCGATGGGCCAGGTCGTGGCGGTACTTGCCAGGTTTCTGGTTGGGATCACGTATTCCTCGGATTATTCTGGATGTACAATTCCCTCTCTGTTGTAATTTTCCACTTTAGCTGGAAGATGCAGTCAGACGTTTGGGGAACGGTCGCTCCCGATGGAAGTGTTTCCCATGTAACGCTTGGTAACTTTGCTCAAAGCGCAATCACCATCAATGGTTGGTTACGTGACTTCCTCTGGGCACAAGCTGCTAACGTTATTAACTCCTACGGTTCGGCTCTATCTGCCTATGGAATTATGTTCCTTGCAGGTCACTTCGTCTTTGCGTTTAGCCTCATGTTCCTCTTCAGTGGACGGGGTTACTGGCAAGAACTGATTGAGTCAATCGTTTGGGCGCACAACAAGTTAAACGTGGCTCCCGCTATCCAACCCCGTGCTTTGAGCATCATTCAAGGTCGTGCTGTTGGTGTGGCTCACTACTTGTTAGGAGGAATTGTTACCACTTGGGCATTCTTCCTCGCTCGCAGTCTGTCTATTGGCTAGACTTAAGATCAGGACTTCGGATTCAGGGTTAGGAGCTAGGTAACGATCAGTCCTAAACCCTTATCCCTGAAACCAAGACCTAGCATTCATTGAAAAAACGGTTTTAATTCCGTATTTATCCTTCCGTTACTGTGACATCTCGTTACAGTCGGTTTCTAAAAACCGAAAATGAGCCTCGTCTCATTTTGCTTGCTTACAGAGGAGAATTTCCGAAAAAGCTATGGCAACTAAATTTCCTAAATTTAGCCAAGATCTCGCTCAAGACCCCACTACACGGCGGATTTGGTACGGGATAGCGACAGCCCACGACTTTGAAACCCATGACGGCATGACCGAGGAAAATCTTTACCAAAAGATTTTTGCCTCCCACTTTGGTCACATCGCCATCATCTTCCTGTGGACTTCAGGCACCCTATTCCATGTCGCTTGGCAAGGTAACTTCGAGCAGTGGATCAAAGATCCTTTAAATATCCGTCCGATCGCCCATGCGATTTGGGATCCCCACTTCGGTGAAGGCGCAGTTAATGCGTTTACCCAAGCGGGCGCATCCAATCCCGTTAACATTGCTTATTCTGGGGTTTATCACTGGTTCTATACCATTGGTATGACCACCAACCAAGACCTCTACCAAGGCGCAGTGTTCTTATTATTGCTATCTGCATTGTTCTTATTTGCAGGTTGGCTGCACTTACAACCCAAATTCCGTCCTAGCTTATCCTGGTTCAAAAATGCGGAATCCCGCTTGAACCACCACTTAGCAGGTCTCTTTGGGGTTAGCTCCTTGGCTTGGGCTGGACACTTAGTCCACGTTGCGATTCCTGAATCTCGTGGTCAGCACGTCGGCTGGGATAACTTCCTCTCCACCCCTCCTCACCCCGCTGGGTTACTTCCCTTCTTTACGGGCAACTGGGGCGTTTATGCGGAAAATCCCGATACGGCTGGTCATGTCTTTGGAACGGCTCAAGGTGCAGGAACGGCTATTTTAACCTTCCTGGGTGGTTTCCATCCTCAAACCGAGTCTCTCTGGTTAACGGATATTGCCCATCACCACTTGGCGATCGCGGTAATCTTCATCATTGCGGGTCACATGTACCGCACTAACTGGGGAATTGGCCACAGCATCAAGGAAATCCTGAATGCTCACAAAGGGCCTTTAACGGGTGAAGGACACAAAAACCTTTATGACACCGTTAATAATTCTCTTCACTTCCAATTAGGTTTAGCATTGGCTTGCTTAGGGGTTGTAACTTCCCTCGTAGCCCAGCACATGTATTCCTTACCGTCCTATGTATTTATTGCTAAGGACTACACCACCCAAGCGGCTCTCTATACCCATCACCAGTACATCGCTGGATTCTTGATGGTTGGTGCGTTTGCTCACGGTGCGATCTTCTTTGTTCGTGACTACGATCCCGTTGCTAACAAAAACAACGTTTTGGCTCGGATGTTAGAGCACAAAGAAGCGTTAATTTCCCACTTAAGCTGGGTCTCCCTGTTCCTCGGTTTCCATACTTTAGGTCTCTACGTTCACAATGATGTCGTGGTTGCCTTTGGAACTCCTGAGAAACAAATCTTAATTGAGCCTGTCTTCGCTCAGTGGATTCAAGCTGCATCGGGTAAAGCTCTCTACGGCTTCGATGTTCTTTTATCCAACCCCAATAGCGTTGCTTCTACCACTGGTGCTGCTTGGTTACCTGGGTGGTTAGATGCAATCAACAGTGGCAGCAACTCCCTGTTCTTGGCTATTGGCCCCGGTGACTTCCTCGTTCACCACGCGATCGCGTTAGGGTTACACACTACAACCTTAATTCTGGTCAAAGGTGCTTTGGATGCCCGTGGTTCCAAACTCATGCCCGATAAAAAAGACTTCGGTTATTCCTTCCCTTGTGATGGCCCCGGTCGTGGCGGTACTTGCGACATCTCTGCTTGGGATGCTTTCTATCTCGCTATGTTCTGGATGCTCAACACCTTGGGCTGGTTAACCTTCTACTGGCACTGGAAACACCTCGGTGTTTGGAGCGGTAACGTTGCTCAGTTCAACGAAAACTCCACCTATTTAATGGGCTGGTTCCGTGATTACCTCTGGGCTAACTCTGCTCAATTAATCAACGGTTACAATCCCTACGGTGTGAATAACCTGTCTGTTTGGGCTTGGATGTTCCTCTTCGGACACTTAGTCTGGGCAACTGGATTCATGTTCCTCATCTCTTGGCGTGGTTACTGGCAAGAGCTTATCGAAACCATCGTTTGGGCGCACGAACGGACTCCTTTAGCGAACTTAGTTCGTTGGAAAGACAAACCCGTTGCCCTCTCCATTGTTCAAGCTCGCTTAGTTGGTTTAGCTCACTTCACCGTCGGCTATATCCTCACCTACGCTGCTTTCCTAATTGCTTCTACGGCTGGTAAGTTCGGTTAAAGACTTAACTAGTTTAGGTAATTAGAAAAAGTCCCCTGCCTTTCACGGTGGGGGATTTTAATTGGTTTAAACTATAAGGAATGTAGCTTAGAGTAGCTTAAAGTATTAATCTGCTTTGAAAAATTCAGAAAAGTTCTGAGTAGTTCTGTATGTTAAAAACACTGCAACTTCAACTCTATAATCTTCAACAATTTGCTAATAGCTTAGTCTCGTCCCAATTACTCCATTTAAGTGTTGTCAGCATCGGAATTATTTTTCTAGCAGGACTTTTAACCAGCTTAACGCCTTGTATGTTGTCGATGTTGCCATTAACGGTTGCCTATATTGGGGGTTATGAGAGTCAAGGACGCTTACAATCTTTCATTCAATCCAGTTGGTTTGCTTTCGGTCTAGCAACCACCTTGGGCGGCTTGGGAATTATAGCTGCTTCGCTGGGAAAAATTTACGGGCAAATTGGGATTGGTTTACCGATTGCGGTTAGCATTATTGCGATTTTGATGGGCTTAAATTTACTGGAACTGTTACCCCTGCGTTTTCCCAGCCTTGGTACAACGGAATGGATTAAGGCAGATTTCCCACCTGCTTTGCGTTCCTATTTATTGGGTTTAACCTTTGGGCTTGTGGCTTCGCCCTGTAGTACCCCTGTGTTAGCGACGCTCTTAGCTTGGGTTGCCAGCACTCAGGATTTAATCTTGGGGACGGGGTTACTCTTAGCCTACGCGCTCGGTTACGTTATGCCCCTGATTATCGTGGGAACCTTTACGGGATCTTTGAAAAAACTATTAGAATTACGGCAATGGTCAACTTGGATTAATCCCGTGAGCGGAACAATCCTGATTAGTTTTGGTGTTTTTTCTTTGTTGTCTCGTTTACCGATTAACCGTTTGGGCTAACCCGCTTTCAGCGATCGCGTATTTTGTGAGCTTACTTAACTTAAGCCAAAGGAACTTTAAACACCCAGTTGGCGTATTGGGGGTCACGGTTTTCCGTAATCGTCACTAACTTTTCCTTAAGCTGATTGGTAATCGGTCGTTCAGAGGAAAAATTAAAGGTTTCAATGCGTTTGACAGGTGTAATCTTAGCGGCAGTTCCACTTAAAAAGACTTCATCGGCAATGAGTAATTCTGATTTATCAATGGGTCGTTGAACGGTCGGGATACCTAAATCCTTGGCAATAGTTAAAATACTATCTCTCGTGATCCCCTCTAGAATATCTTGCTCTAAGCCTGGGGTAATTAATTGACCGTGACGAACGATAAAAATGTTCATCCCCGTCGCTTCACAAACTTTGCCTTGAGTATTCATGAGAATGGCTTCATCAAATCCCGATTCGACCGCTTCGGTTTTGGCCAAAGCAGACGTAATATAGGCCGCACTGATTTTGCCTCTTAGCGGAAAACTACGGTCTTCTTGACGATACCAGGAACTAATACGGCAGCTAACCCCATCGGCAGCAAGATAATCTCCCATCTCCAGACCATAGACGAGGAAATCTTTCTCAATATTATGTAAACGAGGGGCGATACCTAAGCCCGAACTATAAACGAGGGGGCGGATATAAAAAGAGGTATTAGGTTGATTTTTTTGAATAAAATCAACAATAACTTGCTGAATTTTCTCCGCCGAAATTTCGTAATTCAAAAACGTCGCGCTCTGACTTAAACGTTGACAATGGCGGTCTAAACGAAACAGTAAGATTTGTTGAGGATTTTGGGGATCGGGAATGCCTCTTAGCCCCCCAAATGCAGCCGTTCCATAATGTAGCGCATGAGTCGCAACGGAAATAGTAGCCTGTTCAAATGGAACAAATTGACTTTGGAAATAGGCGATGGGGAGAAACTTATGCATTTCGGAGATTCAACAATAAATCAATTTCAAAAATTAATAATAAAACTAGATAAAAAATCTTAGCTTTAGGAGTTTCCAAGCCAACCCACCAAATTTTGCATTTGACGATCAGTGGGATTGGGAATGTGTACCACTTCGTAGCGACTAGGCTGGGGAGTCGCCAATTGCAGGTTAACAGTCTTCAAGACATCCTGATGAAACACAGTTACTTGAATCATATCATTTGCTTGGTAATCTTTGAGCCGCTCATTCAACTGTTCGGCTGTAACCTTGATACCATTGATCGCGAGCAATTCATCATCAGGGCTAATTCCCGCTTTTTGAGCAGGAGAATCCATCGCTACAAATTTAACAACTTCCTTGCCCTGTTCCGATTGAACCCGTAGACCCAGATAGGGAATCGGCTGTTTTTCGGTCACACTTTGTAATTTCAAACCAAAACGGTTTAAGTATTCATTAAAAGGAATTTCGGTAGTTTCTTCTAAATAGGTATGGAAAAATTCCGTTAAGTCAACTTCGGCAACGGATTCAATCACTTCTTTAAGTTGCTCTGGGGTAAATCCGATCTCTGATTTACCGAATTTTTCCCACATAAGGCGCATCACGTCATCCAATGAGCGTTGATTTTGGAAGCGATCGCGAATCAGTAAATCCAAAAGCAGAGAAACCAATTCCCCCTTGAGATAATAAGAAATTTGAGAATTATCACTATTGGCATCCCGACGGTAAAGCTTAATCCAAGCATCAAAACTTGACTCACCTAAGGGCTGTACATTGCGCCCTGGGGTCAGTAAAAAACGAGTAATTTCCTTACTTAAGTTGCTTAAAAAGGTTTTAGTGTTATAGATGCCTGCTCTTAGGGGAATCAGTAAATCATAGTAACTGGTCGTTCCTTCTGAAAACCAAAGGGATGGCGTATAGTTTTCCTGTTCATAATCAAAAACTTCCAAGGCCTTCGGACGAATCCGTTTCACATTCCACAAATGGAAGAATTCATGGGCAACTAATTGAATAAAACGATTATATTTGTCGGTATCGCGAAAGCCAAAACGCGAGTAATTTAAGGTACAGGAATTTTTATGCTCTAAACCGCCAAAACCATTGTTAGATAAATGCAGTAAAAATAAATAATTATCGTAGGGTAAGCCATCAAATAAATTAGCTTCAACTTCAATGACTTTTTCAATATCTTTTAATAATTTAGGCGCGTCTAAATTCCCCGTTCCCCAAATCGCTAATTGATGCGGTTTACCTTGGGCTTGAAATTCATAAACTTGATGCATTCCTACTTCAACAGGACTATCTACTAAGGTGTCAAAATCAGGCACTAAGAAAGTATTCGTTTTTCCTGCTACTTTTTCTAAAGCTGTTGCAACTTGCCAATCCGATTGAGGCGGAATAATTTCTAACAACATCGGGGTTGATTCATAGCCAGGAATAAAGAAGAAAAGAGCAGCTCCATTAAAATATCCGTGCGAATCATCTAAGTGATTGGTACGAACAGAGAGTTCATAGGCAAAAATCCGATAACTCACGCTGATACTGTTAGTTTCTTGGGTTTTAACTTGCCAATGATTTTTACTTAATTTCTCAAATGAAAGTTTTTCTCCCGTTTGTAGATCTTTAGCGGTGAAATCTTGAAGATTACGGGCATATTCACGCACTAAATAAGAGCCTGGTGTCCAAACAGGCATTTTTAAATCTAACGTGTTTTCCTGCCAATCCTCAATTTGTAAAGTGACTTCAAATAGATGGGAAGATGGCTGAGACATGGCCACTTGGTAGGTTATATGGGCCAAGTTTGAATGAGATTGTGTGGAGGGCAAGGGTTGGGAAAGCACCATAAATTTAATGAATAATTAATAGTTGATATTTTTTGATTCAATTAATGGATTTAATGGGTTAAGTAATTATGGATAAACATAGATGTGGAGGAGGATAGCAAAGATTGTTGGTTAATAATAAGTTGTTTAGAAAAATGTTGTAGTTGTTTTAAATTGGGAATATATAAAGTTTGAGAATCTTCATCAATTTCAATTAAATTACTTTTGCTTAATTTTTCGATAATTTGTTCAATTTCGCTAATTTCCAAGCCTAGCATTGTTGCAAAACATTGATTGGGAATTCTTGAAATTTTCAATCCTCTATCTGTCGGCTTACCGTATTTTTTAGCAAAATCCATTAAGGTTTTAATTAACGCTCTTTGGGAAGATTGGGAAGAAGATTTCAAGCGGCGATATAAGTGACGCACTTTTTGAAACGTTAACTGAAGCATCCGCTGTTGCAATTGAGAGTCTTTCAACAACATTTGCAAAAATCTTTGAGCAGAGACTTTAAGCACTTGAACTTCCGATAGGGCAACCACTTTTTCTAACGGGGGGAAGTCATCTAATATCGCAATCTCACCAAAATAGTCGCCCGTAGACAGAATATCTAGCGTAACTTCCTGACCACTAGATAAGGCGCAAACATTAACCCAACCTGAGACGATGAAGATAACTTCTTTGCCCCAATCTTCTTTATCAATTAAAACGCTATTTTCAGCGCAGGTTTGCTCCTCAGATACGCTCACAAACCATTCTAAGGTTTCAGCATTAGCCGTACTAAACAGGGAAAAGCGATCGCTGACAGACTCAGATTGCATTTTAAAAGAAAATTGATTAAATATCGGTAATATTTTAAGAAAAAAACGTATTTTAAGAAATCTTGAATTGTGATTACTACGGGAGCGTTGCTTTAACCTTGGTAAGTTTTATTTAAGGTTTCTCTATCCTAGTTAAAAACGAGCAAATTACCTAGTATGTGTTTGTACTAATTTGCCTTTTCGTCAAATACGCATAAATTAGTATAAAAAGGCTTTTTTGTTAAAAAAGCTTGATTTATAGAATTTATAAGATCTTTCTTGCTGCTTTGAAGGGTGAAATGACTACTTACAACGGCAAGCTCGATTTCTGAGATAATTGTTCCAAAGTTTACAAAACTTAAAGAAACGTATAGTATTATTAAGGAACACAGCATAAAAATTTTTCTTCTAGTTAACCAGTTTAAAAAACTTAACCAAGCTGGGCATACTCTATTTGTGAGGTATCTGTTCCCTTTATCAACTAGCTTTTGAAACCTTTTTGCCTTTTAAATTTTGTTTTTGAGCAATCGCTTTAAAATTACTTTTTTTTGCTCTTCCAGTTCCATTTTTCTTAATTTTTGTCATGAAGACTGCGACAAACACCCCTGATCCCGTTCGCGCTTATTTGCGAGAAATTGGCCGTGTTCCTCTTTTGACCCATGAGGAGGAGATTATCCTTGCTAAGCGGATTCAACAGTCTGTCGCACTGGTTGACCTGAAGGAATCTTTAGCGAATAAATTAGGCCATGAACCAAGTGAATCTGAATGGGCCGCTGCGGCCAACCTTTCTGAATCTGAGTTAGAAAGCGTAATTGCTGCGGGAGAACGGGCTAAACGGAAGATGGTTGAAGCCAATTTACGCCTAGTAGTTTCTGTGGCCAAAAAATATTTAAAACGGAATTTAGACCTATTGGATCTCATCCAAGAAGGCACTATCGGGATGCAGCGTGGTGTAGAGAAGTTTGATCCGACTAAGGGTTATCGATTTTCGACCTATGCCTACTGGTGGATTCGTCAGGCCATTACTAGAGCGATCGCAGAAAAAAGCCGCACCATTCGCTTACCGATTCACATCACCGAGAAATTAAACAAAATTAAGAAAGCGCAACGCCAACTGGCCCAAGAAAAAGGCCGCTCCGCTACCATTGCGGAACTGGCTAAGGAATTGGAAATTCCCCCCAAACAGGTACGGGAATATCTAGAGCGCGCTCGCCATCCCTTATCCTTAGATTTGCGCGTTGGAGATAATCAGGATACAGAACTGGGCGAATTACTGGAAGATACTGGCCCGCAACCTGAAGATTTTGCCACCCATTCTTCCTTGCAGTTGGACTTAGAAAACTTAATGGCCGATCTCACGCCTCAACAGCGGGAAGTTATTGGTTTACGGTTTGGGCTGTCGGATGGCCAACCGTTAACCTTGGCGAAGATTGGAACGATCTTAAATATTAGTCGGGAGCGAGTTCGTCAAATTGAGCGCGAGGCCCTGAATAAACTGCGTAAACGCAAATCTTCTATTCGAGAATATCTGGCAAGTTAATCCCTTAGTCCAAACTTTCCCTCTAGATTAATCTGGTTGAATTTGTCTGGAGGGACTTGTTTTTAATTTACCTGAATTTTGGTAAAATCAACTATAATTATTATGGTAAGAATAACTATAATTCCTCTAGGAGTCAGCGATCGCCGTGTTTACCCTAACTAACCCCGCCCCTCAAGTCAACAAAGCCGCTATTCCCAATGACCTCGTTGCCGCTATTAAAGGATTAAAAAAAGAATTAAATGCTGTAATTCTGGCTCACTATTACCAAAATTCAGAAATACAGGATATTGCTGATTATCTAGGAGATTCTCTGGGTTTATCCCAACAAGCAGCCCAGACCGATGCCGATGTCATTGTTTTTGCGGGCGTTCATTTTATGGCAGAAACGGCCAAGATCCTCAATCCTAATAAGCTGGTTTTATTACCTGATGTTGAGGCAGGTTGTTCTTTGGCGGATAGTTGTCCTCCTGATAAATTTGCCAAATTTAAAGCGGCTCATCCTGATCATTTGGTGATTTCCTACATCAACTGTACGGCGGAAATCAAGGCCATGAGCGACATTATTTGTACTAGCTCTAATGCGGTCAAAATTGTCGAACAAATTCCGAAAGATCAACCGATTATTTTTGCACCCGATCGCAACTTAGGGCGTTACGTGATGCAAAAAACAGGGCGAGATTTGGTACTGTGGGAAGGTAGCTGCATTGTCCATGAAACCTTTTCTGAGCGTCGGATCATTGATTTAAAAATGGCCCATCCCCACGCCGAAATTATTGCCCATCCTGAGTGTGAAGAACCTGTTTTGCGTCATGCCAATTATATTGGTTCTACCACAGCCTTATTAAACTACACCCAGCAAAGTGCCAGCCAAGCTTTTATTGTGGCAACCGAACCAGGGATTATTCATCAAATGGAAAAAGCTTCTCCTAAAAAAGAGTTTATTCCTGCCCCTGCAATTAATAATTGCAACTGCAATGAATGTCCCTATATGCGCTTAAATACCTTGGAAAAATTGTATTTGTGCATGAAAAATAAAACGCCTGAGTTAACCATGCCTGAAGCAATTCGAGAAGCAGCCTTATTACCCATGCAACGCATGTTAGCGATGTCTTAATCTTCAACAATTAAGATTCAGCTTCTTTTTCTGGCCAAAGTAATTTCAATGCCATCACTGCAAAACCAATAGCCGCGATCGCTTTCAATATCTTTGCAGGTAAAAATTGGGCCATGCTTCCCCCAGCAATCACACCTAAAAAGCTGGCTAAGATTAGGGCGGTAATTGATCCTAATAAAACCGCACGGGGAGAATCTGCGCTACTGCCTAACGCGATCGTTGCTAACTGACTTTTATCGCCAATTTCTGCTAAAAAAACGGTTATAAAGCTTAAACCGACTAGTTGCCAATCCATTGGAATCCTCTTAATTGTTTATTCAATCAATATGCTGAAAAATGGCTCAATTTAGCCCATGATCACATCGTTTAACAGTAAGCCTGTAATAAATAACAATAAAATAGCGACCGCTAAATCTAAGGTTTTGGGTGATAATCTTCTGGCGATCCAATAACCAATAGAGACTCCTAGTAAGCTAGTGGCAATCAGTGCCAAGGCCGAGCCTAAGAACACAAGCCAAGGAGACTGGGATTCCGCACTCATCAACAGGGTACTCAGTTGGGTTTTATCCCCCATTTCAGCAAAAAAAATGGTTAAAAAGGTTGAGGTAAAGACGGAGCGAAAATGATTAGTCGGCTTTTTAACGGGTTCTAAGGTTTCAAGGGCATGGATAGTGTGTTCAGATAACTTTGATTCAACTTCTGGAGAAATGAGGCTGGTCATAGAAGCGCGTTAAATTTGTTTTCATACTTTTTTCATTATTGCTCAAAAGCTCGAAAAAGTATAGATTTTGGAATTTATACATCAGCCCTGAGATATTGGAATTTATACATCAGCCCTGAGATAAATGATTTTTGAAGCATACATAATAAATAAGCCGTTGATGTTAAATGTGCTACTGTTGGATTAATTTTTCGCTAAAAACTTTATGTATATTCTTGTTTTAACGGGTCGGTACGAGGAATAGTAATGAAAGGTTATCGTTTCAAGAAACAACATCACCCAATTTTATAGGTTCTCACAATAGCAACTATTATTCTGCATTACGGAAGAGATAGGGTTGACTTGGACAACGGCTTAGGGGAAAGTAATTGGAAGATCGGTAAGCCTCAAGTAAATTTTATCAGTGCTAATTATCCCCGTTCTTTAGCAGAACTACGTCAACAAGCTCTACTCTTAGTTAACCGCGATCGCCAACTAAATAATTTAAAACCATTGATTATGGAGGCAGTTCTATGCGGGATCTTCTTCTTCATATTTTTGTAGAAACTTTTGATAATCTTGTTTTAGCTTCCCTTGAAAAGCAAGCCTACTTCGATTTGGCAAATCTGCAAACTATCAGCGATCGCGTTTAGAAAATTTAAATATCCCATAACATGAGAGTCGGTACTATGATATAGTAGAAGCTAATACGGACGTATAGCTCAGTTGGTTAGAGTACATCGTTGACATCGATGGGGTCACTGGTTCGAATCCAGTTACGTCCATTTTCTGAGTTTAAGGCAATTTTTAAGCAAAAAAGCTAAAAATCAGGCAATTAACGTATGAAGATCAAAAAGTTAAGCCAGATTTCAATGATCAAGCCCAATGCGTTGATAATCTGAACACCGAACGCTTTTCTTTATTCTGTTTATTAAAACTCCCTAAAGTCGCTAGGAAAAACGGAAATTCCATGTCAAGATAGAATAGAATCTTGTAAAACTTTAGGAAATATATAGTTTATGGCTCTTCAATTAGGTGACGTAGTTCCTGATTTTACGCAGGAATCAAGCGAAGGAACAATTTCTTTTCATGAATGGGCTGGAGACAGTTGGGTTGTTCTGTTCTCCCATCCTGCTGACTTCACCCCTGTTTGCACGACTGAGTTAGGGACTGTTGCTAGCCTCAAACCGGAATTTGATAAGCGTAATGTAAAAGTGATCGCGCTGAGTGTAGATGATGTAGACTCTCACAAAGGTTGGATTTGCGATATTAATGAAACCCAAAATACAACGGTTAATTATCCCATTTTGGCTGACGGCGATCGCAAGGTTGCGGATCTGTATGGAATGATTCACCCCAATTCCCTCAATAACTTAACGGTTCGTTCCGTTTTCATCATTGATCCCAACAAAAAACTGCGTTTAACCTTGACCTATCCCGCTAGCACGGGACGGAATTTTGATGAAATTTTACGGGTGATTGATTCTCTGCAATTAACCGATTACCATCAGGTTGCTACGCCTGCTAACTGGAAAGATGGAGATGATTGCGTTGTCGTTCCCTCCATTCCTACCGAAGAAGCACGGGCTAAATTCCCCAAAGGTGTTAAGGAAATTAAACCCTATCTCCGCATGACTCCCCAACCCAACAAATAAGGTGAAGTCGTTAATTAACTCTAAGGGGAAGCGATCGCCTTCCTCTTTTTTTATCTCAATCTCATCCCAAAATTAAGAACTAGAAACGGTGGCTGCGTAGGTGGGAAAATCAATATAACCTTCAGCTTCAAAAGAATACCAAGTGGACGGATCAGAAATAGGATTGAGGGGCCAATTGTGGGCAAAGCGTTCCACTAAATCAGGATTACTAATATAGGGCCGACCAAAGGCAATGAGATCTGCTAATCCATCTTTGATGGCAATCTCTGCCGTTTCTTGGTTATAACCACAATTCCCCATTAGAGATCCCTTAAAAACATTACGAAATTCCCCCAGAGTCATCGGGGTTCCTAACTCATGAAAACCAAACGCTAGACCATCCATGATATGTAGATAGGCTAAGTTATAGGTATTCAGTTGCTCGGCGTAATAGAGAAAAGATTCGCGATAATCAGGCGAGCCCATATCATTAAAAACGCCATTAGGGGAAAGACGAACCCCAACCCGTCCAGCATCCCAGATTGTCAAAACCGCTTCGGTAACTTCTTTTAAAAATTGGAAACGATTCTCCTTATTGCCACCATAGCGATCGCTGCGGTGATTGGTTTTAGCTTGCAGGAATTGATCAATCAGATAGCCGTTGGCTCCATGAATTTCCACCCCATCAAAGCCTGCCCGTCTCGCGTTTTCGGCCGCCTGACGGTATTGCTCAACTACGCCCGCAATTTCATCGGTTTCTAGGGCGCGTGGCACTTCGTAGGGAACTTTACCCATCGGCGTGATAATCCCATCCCCATTAATGGCGATCGCGGAAGGAGCAACGGGAAGTTCTCCATGAGGTTGATAACTGGAGTGGGAAGCTCGTCCCATGTGCCAGAGTTGCAAGAAAATATGTCCACCTTGGGCATGAACTGCATCGGTCACTGTTTTCCAACCTTGTACCTGTTCTTCGTTATAAATGCCAGGGGAATTTTGCCAGCCGATAGCCTGTTCAGAAATTACCGTTGCTTCTGAAATCATCAAGCCTGCTGAAGACCGTTGAGTATAGTAGGTTGCCATTAAATCGTTGGGAATGCGGCTTTCTCCTGCTCGCGATCGCGTTAAAGGAGCTAAAACTACGCGATTGGGTAAGGACAAGTCTCCTAATTGAACAGGACTAAGTAAATGGGGAGAAAGGGTCTGAGCCATAGGTTGTCTAGGAGAAAGTTGCCGATAGTCTTTAAACAAAAGATCGTCTTTGATAATAACTTGCTTGTTTATGATTTTGATGACTCCAGCAGCATAATTTTCAAAATTTTAAGGATAGCTGACAAAAATAGGGAACCGTTGCAGAGAGGGGTCAGCGATCGCAGATCTACGGAATTAACCTTAAGCCATCGATTGAGCAATCAAGAATTATTACTGAAATGAAGATCTGAATTGATTAATTTTTTTAAATTGATGCTGACTGAACGTTAATAATAAGCGCAAATAAATTCCGTCAAAAATATTAAAATCAACTTTTATTTTGTTAGACTTAAGAAAGCATTGCAATTTAATAATTTTAAATCTTGGATCTATCTGGACAATAAATTTTTACTTTAATTTAATAAAAAGTTACCCGCATAAAACCAATTAGAAGCCATACACTGACAATAATATCACTACCAAGTAATCTTTTTTAGAAAATTAACAATTTATTTGGTTTTTTATATTAAATTTTGTAAAATCTTAAGAAAGATAGCGAGTTGTAAATAAAGGAAACAATTCTAATGTTTTGAGCATTGCGCTGGTTAAACTAAAAGTAACAATTAGGGTAAATAACTATGGTTACAGCAGTATTAGAAAAACCCTCTAGCGCGTCAAAAGAACAATCATTAATTCTTTGGTTTGAAGAAGTTGGCACCCATGATGTCGGATTAGTCGGCGGAAAGAACTCCTCCTTGGGTGAAATGATCCAAGAATTAACGAAAAAAGGAGTCAATGTTCCTGGGGGATTTGCCACCACCGCCTATGCCTATCGTCACTTTGTTGAATCCGCAGGAATTGAAGCCGAATTACGCAAATTATTTTCAGATTTAGACGTTACCAATTTAGCAAATTTACAGGAACGGGCTAAAAAAGCACGTTCTTTAATTTTAGATACGCCTTTTCCTCAAGATCTGCAAATGGCGATCGCGGAAGCCTACGGTAAAATGTGCGGTCGTTACGGCGATCAGACCGATGTGGCAGTTCGTTCTAGTGCAACCGCAGAAGATCTACCTGAAGCTAGTTTTGCAGGACAACAGGAAACCTACCTCAACGTGCATGGTCTCAGAAACGTTTTAGAGTGCTGCCATAAATGTTTTGCCTCTCTGTTTACGGATCGGGCTATTTCCTACCGTCAAGAAAAAGGTTTTGATCACTTTGCTGTTGCCCTTTCGGTTGGGGTGCAAAAAATGGTGCGCTCTGATCTGGCCACTTCAGGGGTCATGTTCTCTATCGACACAGAAACGGGCTTTAAAAATGCCGCATTAATTACCGCAGCCTATGGTTTAGGGGAAAACGTGGTACAGGGAGCCGTTAACCCCGATGAATATTTCGTTTTTAAACCCACATTGCGGGAAGGCTTTAAACCGATTTTGGAAAAACGCCTCGGCAGTAAGGCGATCAAAATGGTCTACGACACAGGGGGAAATAAACTCACCAAAAACGTCGAAGTTGCCGATGCAGACCGCAATAAATTCTGTATTAACGATGAGGAAATTCTGCAATTAGCGCGTTGGGCTTGCATTATTGAAGACCACTATTCCCAAGTACGTGGCGTGCCGACTCCGATGGATATTGAGTGGGCTAAAGATGGGCAAACAGGTGAATTATTTATCGTCCAAGCCCGTCCTGAAACGGTACAGTCCCAAAAAGCGGCTAATATCATCAAAACCTATGAACTGAAACAACATAGTCAGGTTTTAGCGACAGGTCGTAGTGTGGGAGCCGCGATCGGTCAGGGGAAAGCCCATGTGATCCGCAATGTTGCCCAGATTAACGAGTTCCGTGCAGGGGAAGTATTAATTACCAACCGCACCGATCCCGATTGGGAACCGATTATGAAACAGGCCAGCGCGATTGTGACTAATCAAGGGGGTCGAACCTGTCACGCAGCGATTATTGCTCGTGAAATGGGTATTCCCGCGATCGTCGGTTGTGGAGATGCAACGGAAGCGATCGCAACAGGTCAGGATGTTACGATCTGTTGTTCAGAAGGGGATGAGGGGCACGTTTTTGAAGGAATTTTGAACTACGAAGTTCATGAAACCGCCTTAGATAATCTACCTCGCACGAAAACCCAAATTTTGATGAATGTAGGTAATCCTGAACAAGCCTTTGGTTTTGCCAGCTATCCCGCTGATGGTGTGGGTTTAGCCCGTTTAGAGTTCATTATTGCTAACCACATCAAAGCTCACCCCTTGGCCTTGCTGAAATTCGATGAGTTAGAAGACCAAGCTGCCAAAGCGGAAATTGCTGAGTTAACCAAACTCTATGAAGGCGATCGCGCTCAATTCTTCGTCGATAAATTAGCCCACGGAATCGGTATGATTGCAGCAGCTTTTTATCCCAAACCCGTTGTTGTGCGGATGTCGGACTTCAAATCCAATGAATATGCAAACCTACTAGGCGGTCGTCAGTTTGAACCCAAAGAAGAAAACCCGATGATCGGCTGGCGCGGTGCGTCTCGTTACTACGATCCCAACTACCGTGAAGCCTATGCCTTAGAATGTAAAGCCTTAAAAACCGTTCGAGATGAAATGGGCTTAACCAACGTCATTCCCATGATTCCCTTCTGTCGTACCCCAGAAGAAGGTCGTAACGTCTTAGCCGAAATGGAAAAACACGGTTTGAAACGGGGTGTTAATGGCTTACAGGTCTATGTGATGTGTGAGTTACCCAGCAATGTCATCTTAGCGGATGAATTTAGCGAAGTGTTTGATGGCTTCTCTATCGGTTCTAATGATTTAACTCAATTAACGTTAGGGTTAGACCGCGATTCTTCCTTAGTAGCTCATCTCTTTGATGAACGCAACGAAGGGGTTAAACGCATGGTCAAAATGGCCATTGAAACCGCTAAAGCCAATGGTCGCAAGATCGGTATTTGTGGTCAAGCTCCTTCAGATTATCCTGAGTTTGCCGAGTTTTTAGTTGAGTTGGGTATTGATTCGATTAGTTTGAATCCTGACTCGGTATTAAAAACCGTTTTACGGATTGCTGAGGTTGAAAAAGCCAAAGGTTAATCCATCGTTAAGTAATACAGGGAGGTTAACTGCCTCCCATTTTGCTTGCTATAATGCAGAATATTTCTAAATAATTGAGGGCATAATGACGGATTCTGAACAGTTGGTAGAAATTAAGGGATTAATTCAGCATATTACTACAGATTTGGAAGCGATTCGTAATGATGTCGAGAACTTAAAGACCGAAACGCAAAGGACAAATGATCGTATTGAAATTTATCAAAAGGCTTATCAGCAAGTGGTGAATTTGGCGTTTAGTCTGATTTTGGCGGCAACTGCGGCGATCGTTATTCCTGTTGTCTTGGGTCGGTAATATGCACATCAAAATAATATTTAAACTAAAAATTTATCTTTCAAAAGATATCAGTTATCGCTAAATCTCCAGAAATTATGGGAGGAACGCCAGTTTTTACGGGAACCAGAGTTCCTATACAAACACTTCTGGATTATTTGAAAGCAGGAGAATCTATTAATGATTTCTTAGAGGGGTTCCCAACTGTCACCAGAGAACAAGTTATCACTTGACTAGAAGAAGCTGAACGACAATTTATCAGTATGGCAGCTTAAAATGAAAATTTTGTTAGATGAGTGTATTGATCGAATTCAAATAGATTTTTTTATATCTTTATATTATCGTTGGTTTTCTTTCAAAAATGCCGAAAATCGTTAAATTAATTGATAAAATTTAAAAATTACGCTGCAATTTTCTTGCCTGATCTTTTGATTTTCTTAGTCTTGCAATTTCGAGGCTTAAGTTAGATTAGAAATAAATCAATTACAAGCCGAATCTCGATGGAATGGCAACAGCTACTTACTCGTAAACGCCTCGGCAAACAGCATTTAGAAGATTCTAAGTTTGAGCGTACTCCTTACCTCAAAGATTATGATCGTCTCGTTTATTCCACTGCGTTTCGTCGTCTGAAGGATAAAACTCAGGTTTTCGCGCTTTCTAAGGCTTCCGATGTACGGACTAGATTGAGCCATAGTTTAGAGGTTTCCTGTGTGGGGCGATCGCTGGGAAGAATGATCGGCGATCAAATTATTAAACGCCATCGTCTCCAAGACTTTAATGCGGCAGATTTTGGCGATATTTTATCGGCTGCGTGCCTGGCTCACGATATTGGTAATCCTCCCTTTGGCCATGCGGGCGAAAATGCCATCCAATCTGCTTTTCAAAAATGGTACAGCCAAGAAAATACCCAAGGCAGTTTATTAAATTCCCTAGAAAAAGCTGATATCGATCAATTTGAAGGTAACGCCCAAGGATTTCGGATTTTAACGCGATTGGGAATGTTACACCGTTTAGGCGGAATGCAACTGACCTGTACCACTCTGGCAACTTTTACTAAATATCCGCGAGAGTCATTGTTATCCAAAACCGTTTTGAAAAGTTATCAGGGAAAAAGTATTCAAAAGTATGGCTTTTTTCAAGCAGAAAAGGAGTTATTCGCTGAAGTTGCCCAAACGGTTGGTTTAATCCGTCGTCACCCTAAAGCCGCTTGGTGGTGTCGTCACCCCCTGACGTTTTTGATGGAAGCAGCCGATGATATTTGTTATTCCATCGTTGATCTTGAAGATGGGTTTCACATGGGTTATCTTCCCTTTGCCGAAGTACGAGACTTATTGAACGCGATCGCGCAAATTGATCTCAGCGAATATAACAGTAGCCCCGAAGAAACGATTAAACGTTTGCGGGCCAAAGTCATTAATCAATTAGTTTCTGAGATTGCTGCTATTTTTCTAGATAATGAAGCCCAGATGTTAGCAGGAAAATTTGATGAGGCGTTGTTAAGTCATAGTCAGTATTCGGAAATCCTCTCGGTAATTGAAGAAAAAACTTCCCGCTTAGTCTTCCATCATCCCAATGTGGTAAAGGTCAAAATTGCAGGCTACGAAATCTTAGGCGAGTTATTAACCGAGTTTTTAACCGCTATTTTCCAAAACAATAAAAAAAGCAAATTAATGACCTGTCTGCTTCCGTCCGAATTTAAGCCCAAGCCTGAAGATAGCAATTATCAAAAAATGCTAAAAGTAACAGATTATATTGCAGGCATGACAGATCTCCAAGCAACCTTATTATTTCAACAATTTCGAGGTATTTCGCTAGGATCTTAATAGTTCCTCCTTAATTGCTATAATTTAATTTTCAATATATAAATTTTTATTTATAAAGAACAATGAGTGAATCTCAATATATAAAAATCGAAAACTTTCGCTGTTTTAAAGAGCTAGAAGTTAAAGGCTTTAAAAGAGTTAATTTAATCGGTGGAAAAAATAACGCTGGCAAAACTTCATTACTGGAAGCATTATTACTTTATTTTTATCCCAACGCTCAAAGTATTAGAGAACTCAGAAAAATAAGAAAAGATTCTTCTGAAATGATCGAAAAAGACCCTACAAATGTTTGGAATAATTTATTTTATAGCCAAGATATATGGGCAAATATAAATATTCATGGATATTTTGGGCATCTTGGAGAACAATCAATTGAAATATCTGAGTCAAAATATTTGGATGATTCTCAATCTTTTATTGCAACTTTAAAAATTGAAAAAAATCCAAAAAACACACCTTCTATAACATTAAAAGCCTCTGATAAACCGTTACCAGACTTGCCAGGTCTCCCTACTACTAAGTCTAATTTCTTTTCTTCTTCTCTTTTTTCAATCTCTGATTATGGAAGGAGAATTGCACAGCAGTATGACAAAGTTGATTACAACGGAAAAAGTGAAGAAGTTATAAAAATACTTAAAATTCTTGATTCCTCAATTGAAGGACTTCAAACATATTCTTTTGTGGAGCCTACTTTATATATAAAAACTAAATCTCAGCCTAGAGGCTTACCTATTTCTTTATTCGGAGATGCAGTTTATCGTGTAACTGCAATTATTTTAGAACTTCTTAATCAAGACCATAAAGCATTGTTTATTGATGAAATAGAAAATGGAATTCATTACACTAATCAACAGTATTTTTGGGAAGGTTTATTTACTCTAGCAGAGAAATTAGATACCTTAATTTTTGCTACTACTCATAGTTTAGAAATGATTAAAGCCTTTACTGAAGCGGCAAAAAAATTTCCCGATCAAGGAACTTATTTTGAGTTAGCCTATAGCCCAAGGACAGATAAGATTGTTGCGATTAATCGAGATATCGACCTCTTAGAATATGCGCTTGAACGTGGTAAGGCAATAAGAGGAGAATAAAAATGACTAATATTTTAATTGTTGAAAGTAAAAATGATAAATTTTTTATTGAAAAGCTGATTGAAATTCTTAATCTTGATAACATTCAAGTAGATGATCCCATTTGTGAACCTAAAAATCCAATTAATGTTGATAAATATGAGTGTCTAAATGGATTAAATGAGGATTTAATGATTGAAGCTTTAGAGCTTTTATCTAAAGATCTTTTGAAAAATGATGTTACGAAAGTTGGAATAATTATTGATCAAGATTTTAAAACAAAAGAAGATAAATTAGTTTTTATCAATAGTTGTGTTAATAAAGTGTTTATAGCCTCTACTCCCTTTGATGATATTAATCAATTAATTACAGTTACAACTGAGGATAATATTTCTCTTCAGCTAGGATGTTATTTGACTAATGTAGATGGACAGGGTGAATTAGAAACCCTTCTAAAAGCTATTAAAAATCAATCTTCAGATTATGCAGATTGTCTAGAGGCTTGGCGAGAATGTCTAATAGCGAAAGGAGCAAAAATCTCACAGAAAGAATTTGATAAGTTTTGGGTAAATAATTATATTCGCTACGATACCTGTTCACCTGAAGAAGCAAAACAAGCAGGTAGAAAATGTGCGATGAGTGCTTTTGATTATGTATTACGAGAAAAAAGCCATATTTTTGATTTTGAAAGCCCGTTATTAGATGAATTAAAAACTTTTTTGATGCTGTTTAAAGATTAATAAATTTTTACAAGATGTTAGAACAAGTAAGTTTAGTAAATTATAAAGTTGGGGGAAGTTTAGCGTTTAATCACCCAACCTATGTGGCGAGAAAAGCAGATAAAGAACTATTAAATGCCTTAGAAAATGGCAAATTTTGCTATGTGTTTAACTGTCGGCAAATGGGGAAATCTAGCTTGCGGGTACAGGCAATGCACCAATTACAGGCTCAAGGAATGAGTTGTGCATCCATCGATATTACTAGTTTAGGTAGCGATTTAGACCAGCAACAGTGGTACAACGGCATTATTACCCAGTTATTTTTAGGGTTTTCGTTAGCAGGAAAAATTAATTTAAAAACTTGGTTAAAGGAACGAGAAAATATTTCTCCTGTTCAGAAATTAAAAGAATTTCTGGAAGAGATCATTTTAGTTCATGTTAAGGGTGAAAAGGCATTTATTTTTATTGATGAAATTGATAAAGTTCTCAGTCTTAAATTTTCTTTAGATGATTTCTTTTCTCTGATTCGTTTTTGTTACAATCAACGGGCTGAAGATCAACAATATGAACGCCTCTGTTTTGCCTTATTTGGTGTGGCGACCCCTTCAGATTTAATTCGAGAAAAAACTCAAACTCCTTTTAATATCGGTCAAGCGATTGAATTAACAGGATTTACGTTAGCAGAAATTAGTCCATTAGCTTCAGGTTTACAAACTATTGCTGATAGCCCTAATCACGTTTTACAAAACATTTTGGAATGGACGGGAGGGCAGCCCTTTTTAACTCAAAAAGTTTGTTCTTTATTGCTTCAGCATAATCAATTGATTCCTGATAACGAAGAAAAAAAGATTGTTGAGCAAATTATTGATGAAAATGTAATCAAATTTTGGGAATCTCAAGATGAGCCTGTTCACTTCAAAACTATCCGCGATCGCCTATTTCGGGATGAACAAAAAACAGGGAGATTACTAGGACTTTATCAACAGGTTTTGAAAACAGGATTCATTGAGGCTGATAACAGTCCAGAACAAAGTGAACTACGCCTGACGGGATTAGTCGTTAAACGGAATAATCAGTTAACCGTTTACAACCGCATTTATCAAACTATTTTTAGTCTCGATTGGGTCAGTCAAGAACTGGCCAAAATTCGCCCCTATTCGGAATCAATTCTGGCGTGGGAAGCTTCCAATTTTCAGGATCAATCCCGTTTATTGCGGGGTCAAGCTTTGAAAGATGCTTTGCAATGGTCAGCCAATAAAAGTTTAAGTAATTTAGATTATCGATTTCTCAATGCAAGCCAGAACTTGGAGCAACAGGAAGCCGAAAAAGCCAATTTAATTTTGCAAGCGGCAAATCGCAAAGCTCAACGACGAATTTCTTTGGGGTCGGCGGTTTTAGCTTTCTCCCTGTTGGGTTCAATCTTCGCTATTGGGTTAGCCCGTGTTGCCTACCAAAAACAAACCGAAGCCCATTTAGGGACGGAATTACAACGAATCGCCGATAGTGCAGAACGTCAATTTTCCTTTGAAGAAATGAATGGGCTACTTTCTGCCATGCAAGCGGGGCAAACCCTCAAAAAAATGGTGAAACCTGAGGATGTTTTACGAAATTATCCTGCCACTAGTCCCCTATTAGCTCTACAGCAAATTTTGAATAATATTCAAGAGAAAAATAATTTACAAGGTCATAAAGAAGGGGTGACAGGCGTAAGTTTTAGCCCCGATGGAAAATTAATTGCGACAGTTTCTAATGATCAAACGATTAAACTATGGACAATTCGAGGGCAATTTTTAAGGCAATTTTTAGGACATAAGGGCAGTATTTATAGTGTCAACTTTAGCCCCGATGGAAAATTAATTGCGACGGCTTCTAAGGACGATACGGTTAAATTGTGGAATTTACAAGGGCAATTATTGAGAACCTTAAAAAGCCATCAAGGATCGGTTTATGCTGTCACCTTTAGTCCTGATGGAAAATATTTAGCATCAAGTTCTAGGGATCGCACGGTTCGGATCTGGGATTTACAAGGAAAAACGTTAGCGGTTTTAAACGGTCATACAAAATCGATTGATGATGTGCAGTTTAGTCCTGATAGAAAGTTACTCGTTACGGTTTCACGGGATGGAACGATTAAATTATGGAATTTACAGGGGCAATTACTCCGCAGTTGGGGGGATGGAAAAACGGCTTTTTTTGGGGTTAGTTTTAGCCCGAAGGGAGACAAGATCGCGATCGCGGCCGATGATGGCACGGTAAAAATTTGGAATTTAGAGGGAAAATTATTAGGCAATTTTCGAGGACATCAAGAATTAGTCACCAGTGTCGCCTTTACGCCTGATGGTCAACGGGTTATTTCGGCTTCCACGGATGGAACGGTAAAAATTTGGAATCTACAGGGGCAGGAACACCGCACCTTACGGGGCCATCAAGAAGCGATTTTAAAGGTTGCTATTAATAAAGCAGGCAAAAATCTGGCCACGGCTTCAGAAGACGGAACCGTCAAATTATGGGATTTAACGCCTAAAACAAGCATGGGTTTTCGTCTGCTCCATTCTCGGTTAACGGGTGCTGCCACTTCTTCTAATCCGCCCTTAGTAGCCTTAGCCGGAGAAGAAGAACCCTTAAGCCTGTGGAATTTGCAAGGCCAGTTACTCAAAACCTTTTCTGAAGACACTATTGGCATTGCTCGCCTCAGTTTTAGTCCTGATGGTCAAAAAATTGCTATTGATATAGGCGGGGGAACGGTGCAAATTTGGAATTCACAGGGTAAAAAACTGGGAGAACTCTCTGAAGATTTAGGCCGTATTTATGGATTCGCCTGGAGTGCGGATAGTCAGTTACTTGCGATCGCGCCCAAAAGTGGTCAAGTGTCGATCTGGAAAGTGGGACAAATGCCGCCGACCCGTTTAAAAACCATTACTGCCTCTCCTGATCGCGTGTATGGCGTAAGTTTCAATCCCCAAAATAACCAAATCGCTACTGCATCGGAAGACAAAACCGCTAAAATCTGGGATTTACAGGGTAAGTTACTGGCAACCTTAGCAGGCCATCAAGATTCCATTTATCAAGTGCAGTATAGTCCAACGGGCGAGTATTTATTAACCGCTTCTAGGGATGGAACGGCAAAACTCTGGACAGCGACAGGGCAGTTTTTAAAAACTTTACAAGGTGATCCTTTTCCCGTACAACACATCAGCATTAGTCCCAATGAACAATGGATCGCCACGGCTTCGAGTGATGGCACAATTCGCCTATGGGATAGGTTGGGAAATTTGCGGGGAGAATTTAAAGGGCAGGATATGCCCCTGTCTGCCTTAGCCTTTACGCCCGATAGCCAAATGATCATTACCGTTGATCGAGAGGGAATCGTACGAGAATGGCCCGTTGAAACCGAGTTACCCCGACTGACACGGCTCTTAAAAGAAGGCTGTCATTGGTTAGGTGATTACTTGCAAACCCATCCCCAGGAAAAAGCGAAATTTCCCGTCTGTTCATTGCCATCCCACTAAGGGCGGTTCGGTCGGAATGGTGAAGTAGAAGGTGCTGCCTTGGCCTAATTCACTTTCTACCCAAATTTTACCGCCATGTTCCTTGACAATATCTCGACAAATCGCCAAACCCAAACCTGTTCCCCCTTTTTCGCGAGAATCGGAGGCATCCACCTGTTGGAAGGGCTCAAAAATGGATTGTAAATTTTGGGGAGGAATCCCACGACCGCGATCACTGACGATGAATTGTATGTAGGAAACGGGATAATGATCAAGCGTCTCAACGGTAACGCTACCAACCGAAAGCATAATCAAAGAACGCTCAGGGGAAAATTTAATGGCATTACTGAGGAGATTAATGACCACTTGAATGAGTCGGTCTTCATCAGCATACAAGGGGAAAGACGGGGCCGTTGTTTGAATCTCTGTTTCAACCTGTTTAGCTAATTCGTTAACTTGAGCGATCGCGTCTTTAATAATTTTCTGGGTATCGCAATGGTGTCTTTCGAGGCGGAGTTTCCCAGAGCGTAAGCGTTCCAAGTCCAAAATATCATTAACTAAACGGACTAACCGATCAATGCCATCGGTGGCAATACCTAAGGTCGCTTCTCCCTCCTCAGAGAGAGGATTAATAATTTTTTCATGAAGTAAACTTAGGGCAGCTTGGATAGAGGTTAACGGTGTGCGTAACTCGTGGCTCACCAAAGAAACAAACTCTGATTTCATCTGCTCTAAGCGATACCGCTCGGTGATATCTTCTCCAATGGCGATCGCTCCAATGGGTTTACCGGACGGATCATTTAAAACCGAGTTATTCCAAGCAATGATTCGCTCTTCTTGGGATTTGAGTAAAATGGGATTTTCATAATAAGAGGGTAAATCCTTATCATTGAGAAGTTCTCCGAAGGCTTCTGCCAAATCGATTTGTAAATAGCTGGGAACGCAAGTTGTAAACCAGTTTTTACCAATTACCTCTTCTGGAGAAAATTGGGTCAGTTTTAAATAGTAAGGATTTACATATTCGACATTACCATGCCGATCTAACTCGACCACAATCATTTGGATATTATCGAGAACAGATCGCCAGCGTCGGTTAAACTCTTGAAGATTCGCTTCTATCTTTTTGCGATCGCTGATATCCATTGCAATGCCGAACAGGTTAATTACCTCCCCTTCTTCGTTAAACATGGGCTGCCCCTTGGCGTAGAGATAACCCAAAGACCCATCCTGACGAACAATTTGCAGATCGCTATTATAGGTTTCCCGACAGGAAATCGAACGATTAAGTAATTGGGTAAAACGTTCCCGTTCATCTGGTAAAAAATATTGCAGTAGTTCCTCGAAGTTGGGGGCTTTGGTCTGATCTGTGAAGCCAAACATTTGGAAGATTTCAGGCGACCAAACAATGTTACCCGTAGGAACGTTGTATTCCCAAATCCCTAAATTAGCGACTTTTTGCGCTTCCCGTAAAAGGGCTTGACTCTGTTTAAAGGCGGCTGTTCGTTGTTCTACCCGCAATTCCAATTCTTGATTAAGCTGTTGGAGCGCAGATTCGGCACGCTTTTGCTCACTAATATCCCGCCCTTCCGGAATTAATAAAATGACTTCTCCGGCTTCATCCCGTAGCGGCCGTAGGGAAAAATCAATGGGGGTCACAGCTTGATCTTTGCCCCAGACTTCAACTTCATAACGGATAAATTCTCCCCGTCTGGCCTGGGCGATCGCCTGCTGTAACTGTATCTGAGCCTTTTTAGAAATGCCCCACCAATAGGTTTCCCAAAATGGCAAGCCGACCACATCTTCCCGTTTTAATCCGCCGAAATCTAAAGCGGTTTGATTCGCTTCTAGTAGCGTTCCATCAGGGGACATCAACCCAATAAATTGGAACGTATTATTAAAAATCGCTCGAAATTTTCGCTCACTGGCTTTAAGAGCCTCTTCCGTTTTAACGATTTCCGTAATATCTTGGGCTGTTCCAAATAAACGAATCACCTGCCCCTCATGATTTAATTCGGTCTTGCCAATGGCTCGAATATACCGCCAGGGTTCTCCCCGACTCACTAACCTGAGTACCAATTCATAGGATTCCCCTGTTGCAATGGCCCGTTGTACGTTTTGCTCCAAAAGTTGGGCATCTTCGGGATGATAAAGGCCCAGATTTTGCTCATAACTCGCCTCCCCCAGGGCAGAATCCCATCCCAAAATCTGAAAAAGTTGGGCTGACCAGGTGACTTCTTGGGTGTGGATGTCGTATTCCCAATTACCAATTTGTGCGACCTGTTGCGCCTCCAACAGCATTTTTTCTCGTTTTTTAAGCTGCAATTCTGCCTGTTTACGAGCGTTGATGTCCTTTACCCGCACAATATTCACGGTATTGCCTGAAATATTCAGGGTTTTGGCCGAAAGATTGCCCCAAAAGTGTCGTCCTTTTTGGGTGAGATATTCAATATCCCCTGACCAGTAGCCAAACCGTTGCATTTCAAAGACAATTTCTCGAATTTCATCGTCATTAAAATCCCGCTTTTGTAAAGTGCGGCCTTCGATGCCAATCAGTTCTTCTTTGCTGTCAACCTCGAACATTTCCACCGCTCGATGATTACAGTCCAAAATTTTTAAGCTTTGGGGATCAACCAGAAAGATTGCGTCCGTTGCTTCGTCGTAAATAACTTGGCTAAAGTCTCGGTTGTGGATAAATTCCAAGTTTTTGAGTTGGGGTTTTTCTTTGACTACCGATTGATAATGTCCATTCTGCTTGTCTAGGAATTGCGTCTCTTTCGTGGGTTCTGATTTAAAGGGGGGTGATTGTCGTTTCTCCCCTAAAAAAGAATTTCCTTGCTTTAAAAGGGCGATCTCGGATCGTAGGCTGGCGATCTCTTCTAATAATTGTTCCCGTGTTTTATGACTGTCATCCAAAAGATGGGAGAGAGAATGGTGCATAGTTTACCAATAAGTCAACAGAGATATCCCGTAAATTAAAAGATAAGTTTTTTTAAAATAACAGTGATTGAAAAGAGATTTTAAGTTTAATTTTTTTGATGATTACCATTGCAAAATTGAACACATCTGTTGAACGAGATCCGGTGCTTTAAAGGGTTTGGTGATAATTCCAGCAACGCCTAAATTGGTAAATTTGGATTGATCGCTAACTTGGGCTTTAGCGGTTAATAAAATCGTTGGAATTGATTTAAGCTCAGGATTATTTTGAATTTTGGCGTAGGTATCAATGCCATCCATGCCAGGCATCATGACATCTAATAAGATGGCATCGGGTTTTTCTTCTTCGGCAACCACTAGGCCCTGCGGCCCTGAATCCGCCAATAGGACTTCCCAACCGGCGATCGCTTTTAGGGAAATCTGAACAATACGTCGAATACCGAGATCATCATCAATAATTAATACGCGCTTAGTGCTCATGGGCAAGTGCCTCAAATGGTTCAGTGGGAATAGTGAAAGAGAAGATACTTCCCTTGCCTAATTCACTATTGACCCAGATTTTGCCACCATGCTGTTCTACGATATCTCGGCAGATGGCTAAACCGAGACCCGTTCCTCCTTTTTCCCTCGCATCGGACGCATCAACCTGTTGAAAGGGTTCAAAGATGGATTCGAGGTTTTGGGGGGGAATGCCACGACCGCGATCGCTGACCGTAAATTTTACCCAATCAGTATTAGAAGACTCTCCTTCTCTAGGCTGAGTTCTATCAACGGCTAGAATGATTTGCGAATGATTGGGAGAAAACTTGATGGCATTACTGAGCAGATTAATGAGGACTTGAATGAGCCGATCCTCATCTGCGTAGAGATCAATCGATTGGGATGACACCTGAATTTGGGTTCCCGTTTGTTGGGTCATGTCCTGGGCTTGGGCGATCGCGTCTTTAATAATTTTTTGAGTTTCACAGAAACGTTTCTCTAAACGAAGTTTACCCGATCTCAGACGTTCCAAATCCAAAATATCATTAACTAGCCGCACCAATCGATCAATGCCATCGGTAGCAATGCCCAGGGTAGTTTCCCCCTCTTCAGAATTGGGATCGAGAACCTTATCGTGGAGTAAACTCAAGGCGGCCTGAATCGCTGTTAGGGGAGTGCGTAACTCATGGCTGACAATGGATAAAAACTGGGATTTCATCCGTTCTAAATGGTAGCGATCGGTAATATCTTCGCCAATGGCAATCATACCAATCGGTTCGCCCGCATTACTTCTCAAAACTGAATTTCGCCAAGCGATTATGCGTTCTTCCCCAAATTTTGTCAAAATGGGATTGACGTGGTATTCATAGCTATTTTCCCGTAAGTGTCGATGGAATAAATGTTCAATCTCAGCCGTCAGGGTTGGCGGAACAAAATTGGTAATCTAATGTTTGCCAATTACCTCCTGGGGCGTATAGTAGGACAGCTTTTGGAAAAAGGGATTGATGTACTCCACAACCCCGTTAATATCTACTTCCACCACAATCATTTGGATACTATCGAGAACCGATCGCCAACGACGGTTAAATTCCTGAAGGGCAGCTTCGACTTGTTTACGGCTGGTGATATCCCGATAGGTTTCTAACACACCCATAATTTCTCCTTTGACGTTACGGAGCGGAATTTTATTAGTTTCCAGCCAAACTATCGTGCCGTCTTTCTGGATATGTCTTTCGATTAGCCCAATATGGGATTCTCCCGTTTCGATCACCTTGCGATCATCGGCTTGATTCGCAGCCGTTTCTTCCTTTGACCAGGGCAGATCCTCGTCGGATTTCCCATAAATTTCTGCAACCGAGGATAAACCACAAATATTGGCAAAATTTTGATTACAGCCTAAATATTTCAAGTTCCGATCTTTCCAGAACACAAAGAGGGGGAAACTATTGAGCACGGTTTCGAGGAACTGCTTCGATTCTAGTAAGGCTGCTTCATACCGTTTTTGTTCGGTAATATCATTGGAGCAACCGATAATATTGATAATGTTTCCCTGGCGATCGCGAATCGCAGAAAGCCGCAGACGAATGAAAATTTCTTCACCCGATTTCGTCCGACTGCGTAATTCAACTTGATGGCGTTCCTGCGTTTGCAGAAGTTCAAACGCCTTGGGCTGTAATATATGTAAGTCTTCAGGGAAATAGACTAACTCAATATTTCGCCCGATTGCTTCTTCGGGAGTATAACCAAACAAGTTTTCGGCTCCATGATTCCAGGTTTGGACAATGCCTTTAGCATCTGTCGAGATCACGGCATCGTGAATTTCTGCCAAAATTTGGGCTTGGAATTGCAGGAGTTTTTCCGCTTGTTTCCGTTCGGTGATGTCGGTAACTAACCCCAACGCACCTTGGTAATTCCCCTGATTGTCAAAAATAGGACTAGAAGCAATAATTGTCCAAAGATCTGAGCCATCTTGACGTTTAAAGCGAAAATCATGGTGTTCTTCTAGTCCATTTTGTCGGTTGTGGAGAAATTCAATGGCTTCGCGTTGACCCTCTTCATCCATAAAATCAAAGAGGGTTTTATTGAGCATAAAGTCGGGAAAAACCCCTAACATATCAGCCATTTTTTGATTAACAAAAACGGTTTTATTGCCTGCATCAATCATCCAAATGCCTTCGTTGGCTGTTTCAACAATACGACGATAGCGTTCTTCGCTGGTTCGCAAGGCTTCTTCTGATTTTTTGCGATCGCTGATATCTAATAAAACCCCATGCCAAATATTGCGATCGGGGCGACGCTCTAAACGGGAACTAGCCTGTACCCATTTGACCTTACCAGAGGGGGTCATCATCCGCCATTCCGAGAAAAACTCATTACCTTGTAGGGAACGCAGCATCTGGGTCTGGCGTTGGGCGCGGTCATCAGGATGGATTGCGTCTAAATAAAGCGCAGGATTTTGAACAATTTGCTCTGCTTCGTATTCCAACAATTCTCGACTGCCGGAACTGAGGTAGTCAAAACTAATGGAATCATCTGGGTATTGCACCAATGAATACAAGGTTCCTGGGATACGAGACGCTAAGGTTTCCAGTAACATTCGGCTTTGGCGGAGGTCTTCTTGAACCTGAAGCTGTTCCACTTCCCGACGCTTGGCGATGCTAATATCCGAGGCTAGACCGGCAATGCGATAGGGTTCTCCCGCTTCGTTATAGGTTAAAAAACAACGATCATAAATCCAACGAATGCAACCATTCGGTAAAACCAGACGATATTCAACCTGATATTCACTTTGCCCTTTCAAGAAATTCTCAATCTCTGCGACGACATGGGGGCGATCATCAGGATGAATACGGTCTAGGAAGGAACGGGGATTTTCCATGACCTCTTCTAGGGGCGATTGCCACAGAGTTGCATAGGCAGGGCTAACATAAATTAGTTTTTCAAATTTGCCTTCGTAGAGATAAAAGACATCTTGAATGGCTTCGGTGAGTTGACGGAATTTTTCTTCACTGTCTTTGATCGCCAATTCCGATTGAATCTGTTCGGTGATGTCTTGAACCGTACCAAAGATCCGAAAGACTTCTCCCTGTTGATTCTTTTCTCCTTGGCCAATGCTTTCGACGTACCGCAGATTGCCATCTTTGTGAAAAATACGCAGCCGCAATTTATAGGGGGTTCCGTCGGCGATCGCGCGCTCTACAGACTGCTGAAGGATATCACGGTCATCAGGATGAAAAACCGCCAAATAATCATCCAGCGTTAAACAGCCGAGGCTAGGATCACGGTCAAAGACCCGAAACAGTTCATCACTCCAGGATTGGGTTTGCTCTGCCAATAAAATTTCCCAACTACCAATCCGAGCTACGCGCTGGGCCTCATCCAGAAGCAATTGATTTTTATACACCTGCTCCTGAGCTTGTTTGAGTTCCGTAATATCTAGCCGTATCCCATCCCACAGGGTTCGGCCATCCTCTAGGCGACGGGGAGAAGCCGATAATCGCAGCCACCGAATCTCTCCTTGCGGCGATCGTATCCGTACTGATAACTCAAAAATCGATAAGTTCTCTAAAGATTCTTGATACTTTTGTTCTAATAGGCGGCGATCTTCCGGCAGAATTTTGTTAAAAATTAAATTGCTGTCTTGATAAAGTTCCTCGACTTTATAGCCCGTGTCTTTCTCGATGCCCGCACTGAAGTAGAGAAAACGAAAACGACCGTCTAATTCTCTAACAACTTGATACAAGGCCCCTCTGGGCAAATTATCGCCAATAGCCCGTAATTGAGCTTCTCGTTCCTGGAGTGCTTTTTCAATCTGTTTTCGTTTGGCCAGTTCTTGCTCTAAATATCGGTAATAAGACCGTTCTGCCTTATCTTTTTCTGCTTGGATCTGTTTGCGTTCGTGTAGCTCTTCTTGTAAACGGAGATAAACCCGCGTTAATTCGGTGGTTCGTTCTTTGACCCGTTCTTCTAATACCAGATTGAGATTGTGTAGTTTTAATTCAGCTTGTTTGAGTTCAGTGACATCTAGACTAATTCCTTTCAGTCCATTAATTTGCCCATCCTGCCCAAAAGTTACTGCGCCCGTCGTTTTAAGAAAACGAATACTGCCATCATCCGCTCGACAAATACGATGAAGATTGTCATAACGATGGGTAAACTGGCTGTTCTCAATCTCCTTTAAAAGATTTTGCCGATCATCGGGATGGATATATTTGATAACCACATCTAAGGTCATCGGTGTATCAGAAGAAAGCCCGAAAATACGGTAGAGTTCCTCCGACCACCGCACTTGATTCGTCGCTTTATCCCATTTCCAATGGCCCATTTGGGCAATCCGTTGCGCTTCTAGTAGATCCTGTTCGCTTTGGCGTAACTTTACTTCAATTTGTCGGCGTTCTAATTCCGCTCCTGCCCGACCTGCAAAGATTTTAAGAATTTCTTCTGCTAGGTGGAGATTCAATAGGGGTTGACTATGGAAAACGGCAAGGATACCAATGGGTTCTTGGGCGACATTAAAAAGAGGGATTCCTAAATAGGAACGAATCTGCTGTTCCTGGATAAAACTATCATTGGGAAATAGCTCATTTACCCGATTTCCATAGACGGTAACTCGATTGTGAGGCGATTTCAGGATTTGGCCACAGGGGCGATCGCGCAAATCCATTTCCACGTTATCGATGATTTCTTGTTGATAACAAATTGCTAAGGTTCTGGCCTTATTTTCTGTCGTTAATTCGCTCAGTAAAACATAGTCAACGTCAAGAATTTGGCAGAGATAATTCACCAATAACTGAAAAAAATCATCGCCAATTTTAGAAACCAGTGCAGTGGCAATGGTATTGATAATCTCTTCTATTTTCTGGCGTTCCCGTCCCGTTTCTTCGGCCTGTTGTTGTAAAGCTGTTTGTTGAACGGCAATACTCAATTGATTAGAAACTTGATGGATTAATTCCACTTCCTTGACTGCCCAGACTCTAGGGGCTTGGCAATGGTGAATGATAAATAATCCCCAGAGGTCGTCTCCCAGAGAAATGGGGGCAACAAAAACTGCCCGAACCTGCAAACTTTCGAGTAAATGTTGATAGCAATCGGAATAGTGGGGGTCAGCAAGGATATCGGTAATACAACAAATGCGACCTTGGCGATACAGATTGATCCATTCTGGATTGTCTGCAAAGCAGGTGTCTTCTAGTTCCCGTCCCAGAATCGAGAACTGAGGTTCTATAACAGACTCTTCAATAACGGTTCCATGCCAATCCTGGGGATTAAATTGATAAATAAGAACGCGATCGCAGTCCAAAAATTGTCGAACCTCGGTGACGGTCTTTTGAAAAATAGTGGATAGATCAAAATCTTGACGAATGCTAGTAGCCAGATGATTAATTAATTGCTGTCGCTGCCACTGAAATTCCTGTTCCTGCATCCAGGCGGCGTGTTGTAAAACGTTATTAATGGCACGATTTAAACCGTCGGAGGTAATGCGATTTTTATCCAGCAGATCATTGGCTGAGCTTTCTTGATTTTTTAAGGATTTTTCGACAATCTCTTGATTTTGTTGGCCGGTAATAATAATCCCTGGCATTTTTTCGTTGCCCGCTTTTTGCCGCAATTGCCCCAAAAATTCTAAACCTGTCATATCGGGCAGGTAGTAATCAATCAGTAGCAGATCGGGGGTGTGGGTTTCGCACCACTGGAGGGCTTCTTTGCCAGTCTCAAAATCAACAATTTCGTACTCAAAGTAGGGGTTTTTACCTAAATAACGACGATAGACAGCCCGATCTACTTCGGAATCATCGACGATCAGCAGAATATAGGGCTTGGGGCTTGGGGTCAGCAATCGCGCTTGAGGAGGGTTCGCTAAAGCAATTTGTTCTTGAAGATGAGCCGTCTCAGCCCGCAATTTATTTAACTCAGCAATTAATTCCGCCTGGCTTTTATCCCAATCGTTTTTGTAGGGATCTCCATTACTCACAATTTGGCTACTGGCGATCGTCATCTTCTCCCCCTAGTCCCTATTCCGTGACTGGCACAATGCGATTCCTTCCTCGTTGTTTGGCTCGATACAAGGCCATATCTGCTGCTCGATAAAGGGTCTGTAAGTCTTCTCCGTCATCGGGAAACTGGGCCATGCCCCCGCTAAAAGTCATTTGAAAAACTGTACCATCACTCGCAGTAAATTGGTTCTGACTAAAATGATAGGCGATATTTTCGAGCCGTTGGAGACAATTTTCTTTGGTGCTGCCATACATCCCTACCACAAATTCTTCGCCGCCCCAACGGCCGACCACATCCTCTTGGCGAAACGTTTGACTCAGTAATTGCCCCACATAGCGCAGAACGCGATCGCCGGTTTCGTGACCAAAATGATCATTAATATTTTTGAAATGATCTAAATCAATAATGGCTAAATTTAACTGTTGTTGTTGGCGTTTGGCTAAATTAAACAAACGAGTCAGATCCTGCAACGCCTTACGACGTAGACTAACCCCCGTTAACTCATCCATTTCCGCCATACTCCACAATTTCCGTTGTTCCAAACGGATGCGAATGCGGTTGAGCAATTCCGTTACCACAATGGGCTTACTCAAGAAATCATCTGCCCCCGCCTCAAAGCTACTTTGGATGGTTTCAATATCCGTATGGGCCGATAAAAAGATGATAGGTAAACGGTTCCAACGCGGATCGCTACGAATCACCTTACATAAATCGATACCACTCAACGGCGTATCGGTTAATAAACTAGAGGCGACCTCTTGCTGAACACCCACTGAATGGGAATTATTAAAGCTACCCACCGAATGAGCAGCAAATTCTCGAACCTCTTCCAATTCAAGGGGGGTTTTTCCGAGTTTGATATCCAGAATTAACAAATCAGGCAATGTTTGCTCTAGGACTTCCCAGAAACGTTGGGGACGGTCAAGCATACTTAATTGATAGCCGCAGGGTTCTAACAGGGAACGCAGCAGCCGTAATAATTCAGGATCGTCATCAACGATAAGTAGGCGGGCGGTAGACAGGTTAGCGGTTTGCACAATTTGAGAAACGATAGTAAGGACTTCAGTAGGACTAATGGGACGGGGCAAAAAGCATTGACTTCCTAAGCGGGCCGCCTCTAGGCGTTTGAGAAAATTATCCTCGGCCGTCAGGATCACAATCGGTAGCGTCGGAAACTGACGATTAATAGTAGACAGGAAATTAAAACCTTTTTCAGTCTCATTAGAAAAATTTAAATCCATGATGATAACATCGGGAAGATGGCTGGTTAAGGCCACCTGGGCTTGGGCCAAATCATTGGTAACAACGACTTCAAAGCCCCAGGTTTGGGATTCGGTAGCCAATTGTTCAGCAAAAGCAACATCATCATCAATGATTAACAACGAAGGGGCGGGTGGTGTGGCCAGGGCAGCAGAGGATTGGGCCGGTAGAGAAGGTGATTCGGCGGTATTGCTTTGGAGCAGATGGTGTTCCAGAACGGGCAAGAGTTTATGGAGTTGCTCTAAATCCGCTAGGCCTAAGTTTTTTTTCTGTTTAAAAATTTGCTGAATTTGACGGGCGATCGCGGAGGCTTCTTCTAGGCCAAAACTGCCCAATGATCCCGTTAAGGTATGGGCTTCACCTTCTGCCTCTTGCTGAAACGCCGGGGTTAGGGTGTGATGTTCTAAAGCTTCAACGGCATTTTGAATAATTTTGAAGCGATCGCGGTAGGATTGGCGACACTCTAACCACACATCCCCTAACCCTGGGGCAATCGTTGCGGGGACAGGCGTAGCGGTTGTCTCTTCTTCCGTCACCGTAGCCGCATTGGCTTTATGGATTTCATCCTTACGCTTGAGCCGATAGCCTAACTTATAAATAGTCTCGACAATATCCTCCGATCCCATTTGCTTGAGCTTTTTCCGCAAGGACTTGATATGGGAACGGATGGCTCCTTCACTGGGGCACTCTTCGGCTGTCCAGAGACGGTCTAATAAACGGGGAGGGCTAAAAATTTGGTCAGGATTGCGTAAAAAGAGTTCCAGTAATTGATATTCCTTCGAGGTGAGGGGGACTAGCTGCCCGTCATAGCGGACTTCACAGTTATTGGGATTTAACACTAATTGATCAAAGGTCAATAGCGGCGATCGCATCACCTTATTGCGGCGTAACAAGGCCCGAATCCGAGCGAGTAACTCTTCGACATTAAAAGGCTTCACCACATAATCATCGGCCCCCGCATCGAGACCCATCACCTTATTGGTGACTTCATCCAAGGCTGTCATTAACAGGATGGGTGTGTCTCGATTCGGATTCAGCACGGTGGACTGATTGGTTCTAATACGCTGGCAAAATTGAATACCATCTAGCCCAGGCAAAACTAAATCTAACAAAATCAAATCATAAGGATAGGTTTCCGCCAAATCCCATGCCATATTGCCATCCATCGCCACTTCGACCTGATAGTGTTGTTGCACTAATATGACCTGAAGTAACTCTGAAAGCCCTTGATCATCTTCGACACACAGAATCTTCACCTGGTTACAATTTCTTTTCGTAAAACTATTGGTACAAAAAAAGTGAAACAAGCCAAAATTCTCATTTCACAAATCTTGCTACTTTACTAATGATACTCTAGGGTTCTTGAAAGCCGCATCAATAGTTAAATCACTATAGTTACAGAGCCTAAGTAAACAACAGTAAAACAAAAATATTAAGCTTAAAACGAGAATATAAGGCTAATTGTGATTATTATTGCCTATAAATTAGCTTATTTCAATTTTATTCAATTGTCAAGAAAAAATTAGGAGCAAAGTCAAGAGACAAGAAAGCTGCCTCCTGACTATGCTAATAAATTGAACCGACTCACGCCTTATTAGGCTTTCTTAAGCATGAACCTGATTGAGTTTTAAGGCGATGGTTTTGACCGTCAAATTTTCTAACCAAGCTAAATTCCAATCTTCTAAAATAGGCATCCATTGGGGATTGCAGGCTTGGCCGTCTTGCCAATCAAAAAAGATACGGTTAAAACTGGGACGACGTTTATCAAAAAGATGAAAACATTTTTCAATCCATACCACCTGATTCGGATTGAGCTTTAACTCTTTCGCAACAATATTGGCCATTGCTTGAATCTTATCGGGTGTGGAGCGGAAGCTATCGGCCAATCTGTTGGAGAAAATGACGACTTGTAAAGAGGGTTGAGGAAAATAAATTTGAAAATAAAAAGGGGATGCTTTATCTTCTAAGCCCTCATTGGAGAAGATCTGATAACGACAGTAGTACGGATTTTCTTTGAGAGCACTTAGCGAGTTTGTCATAGGTTAGCTCCTCTTAAAGTCGAATCGTTTTCGATCCGAAACATGATGGAAAAGGATGATTGATGAGAACCTACTGCTTCTGGTTAGAATCCTTAGGAATCATCTGTTGGTTGTGCATTAGTTGCTTAGAGAGAAACCTCAATCCAAAAATTCAGCTTTCTTGCTTGGCTTTTACTAATTAACAACAAACTGACATTAAGCAATTTTTGTGAAAGAGTTGTGAAGTTGGCAGGAACGCCAAGATTTTTTTTAAAAAAACTTTAATCACTCTTTATGAGCAATGGAGAAGGCGGCCGATTGAGTAAAATTTGGATAGGTTTGTTTCGTTATAAGGCGCGTCACTGCTATCGATACTGTATTTGGTAATCTACAAGGTCTCAAAAGTAGTCAGGTTAAGCAACTCCAACGCCTGTATCATCAGCGTTTACCTGGCGATCGCTTCACTACTCCCGAATTTGCCCAACGACTCGCGGCCATTAGCACAGAGATTGGTCAACCCATTTCGGTCTATATCAATCGTCGGGGTCAGGTGATTCGAGTCGGTGTGGGAAATCCTAGGCAAACCCAAATTCCGCCCCTCGAATTGCCCCGCTACGGTGCAGAACGGCTTTCAGGGATTCGCTGCCTAACGACGAGTTTAAAAATCGAACCGCCCAAGGAATCGAGCTTAACGGCAATGGTCTTACAACGCTTAGATGCCTTAGTGTCTATTATTTTGACTGGTGAAGGCTTTGAGCGACGAGGCGGTGGCGCGACAGGCTATATCAAAGAAGTCTATTTAGCCCATCTGTTGCCCCAACCTGAATTACCCGAAGTGGTGAGCTATTGGCAGGTTTCCCCCTCCTTAAACCTAGACAGCCTTTGTCAAGAAGATGCCATTGAATTTGTTGAAAATTTAGAGTCAGAATTTCGGCGGGAATTTGTCGCCCGTCAAGTCGAAGCGGATCAAGATCGGGTGTTATTAGTGGGCTTACAAACCGAAGATCTGTCTGATCCCCTCTTTGAAGAAGGTTTGGCCGAATTAACCCGTTTAGTGGATACCGCAGGCGGGCAGGTGTTAGAAATCGTCCGACAAAAGCGATCGCAGCCCCACCCCCAAACAGTTATTGGGTCAGGAAAAGTGGAAGAATTGGCCCTCAAAGTGCAAACCAGTGGCGCAAATTTGGTGGTTTTTGATCGGGATTTATCGGCATCCCAAATTCGTAACCTCGAAACCCAATTAGGAACCAGGGTGATTGACCGTACCGAAGTCATTTTGGATATTTTTGCCCAACGGGCCCAATCCCAGGAAGGAAAATTACAGGTGGAATTGGCCCAATTAGAATACATGATGCCGCGCTTAACGGGTCGGGGTCAGGCCATGTCTCGATTAGGGGGCGGAATCGGAACCAGGGGGCCGGGGGAAACCAAATTGGAGACCGAACGCCGTGCTATTCAACGCCGCATTTCTAAGTTGCAACAGGATGTCAATCAACTGCAATCCCATCGCGCCCGTTTACGCAAACAACGCCAAAAGCAGGACATCCCCAGTATTGCCATTGTTGGTTATACCAATGCAGGCAAATCAACCCTGATTAATGCGCTCACCCAAGCCGAGGTCTATACCGCCGATCAACTCTTTGCAACCCTTGATCCCACCACTCGCCAATTACGAGTAGCCGATCAGACCAATACGCGATCGCAGCTTTTCTTGTTAACCGATACGGTGGGGTTTATCCATGAATTGCCCCCTTCTTTAGTTGATGCTTTTCGCGCCACCCTAGAGGAAGTGACCGAAGCCGATGCCCTATTACAGGTGGTGGATCTGTCCCATCCCGCCTGGCAACGTCAATTAGAATCCGTCAACACGATTTTAGAAGACATGCCCGTCACTACAGGCCCCATGCTCATTGCTTTCAATAAAATTGATCAAGTCAGTAGCGAGGCCCTAGCCACTGCCAAACAGGAACATCCCAATGCGGTCTTTATTTCCGCCAGCCAACGCTTCGGCCTCGAAACCCTCAAGCAACGGTTAGCCACTCTGGTCGATTAGTTGATTCTGAGGGAGTAAAGACGTTAAATAAAGAGAGAACGTCAGCATAAACCTATGTGGAAAGCAATTACTCGGTCTGCCATTGGGACTCGTCATCAAGCCGCTAATCTTCCTTGTCAAGATTACGGGGATTATCGTCGATTGAGTCAGGATGTTCTCATTGGCGCGATCGCGGATGGGGCAGGGAGTGCGAAGGATGCCGATACAGGGGCAAAAGTTGCCGTTGAGCAAGCCTTAAATTTTCTAACGGAGACTCTACCACTTTCGGGAATTGCCTTAACAGAAGAACAGGCCCAATCTCTTTTTCGTCAATTAGTTGAATCGGTACGTTCCCACTTAAACCACACCGCAACTCAAATTAATGGGGAACTCAAGGATCTGGCTTCTACCCTGTTAGTGTTTATTGCCACTCCAGGCGCGATCGCGGCCATGCAGATTGGGGATGGTTTTATCGTCACCCGTTGCCCAGAAGGGAAATACGAGTTATTGTTTCAACCCGACAAAGGCGAATATATTAACGAAACCACGTTTGTCACCTCTGACCATGCCCTAGAAGCACTACAAGTTAAGGTTGTACAAACAGAATCACACTTTATTTGTGCTGCGACCGATGGGGTTGAACGAGTTTCTCTGAATTTATCTCAATGGGAACCCTTTTCACCCTTTTTTGAACCATTAGAAGCGTATTTGCAAGAAACCGAGAACCCCGAAGCCGAAGACACCTATCTCAAGGATTTTCTCAATTCCGACCGCCTCAATGCCCGCACCACTGATGATAAAACCTTATTGTTATCGCTTTGGTGTTCTGATAAAGACAGCAACACGACAAATAAAGTGTAAAGTGTTAATGCCGATTGAGAAGAAGTGTGAGCCGTTGTGTCTGATTCCAATTCCAAAAAAGCCTCCCGTTCTGTTGCCAATATTGCAGGTATTGTCGCGATCGCTACCCTGATCAGTAAAGTCTTTGGGTTAGTGCGAGAACAAATTGTGGCGGCGGCTTTTGGGGTGGGCGCAGTCGTTAATGCCTATTCCTTTGCCTACGTGATCCCTGGATTTTTATTGATTCTGCTGGGGGGCATCAATGGCCCCTTCCACAGTGCCTTAATTAGCGTACTTTCCAAACGGGATAAATCAGAAGCAGGGCCCTTAGTAGAAACGGTCACTACCTTAGTAAGCAGCATTCTTCTAGTAGTTACCATTATCCTGATTGTCTTTGCCAGTACCTTTATTGATCTGTTAGCGCCAGGACTCGACACCACCACCAGAGCGATCGCCGTTCAACAATTACAAATTATGGCTCCGTTGGCCCTATTTGCAGGATTGATTGGGATTGGTTTTGGAGCCTTAAACGCAGCCGATCAGTATTGGTTGCCCAGTATTAGCCCGTTACTTTCTAGTATTACCGTGATTTTTCCCTTGGGAGTTGCCTTAGCCTATCTTGGCCCGAAGTTAAACACTCCCTCCTATGCGCTGTTGGGTTCCTTGTTACTAGCAGGCGGAACAATGGCAGGGGGAGTATTACAGTGGCTCGCCCAAATTGCGGCTCAGGGCAAAGCGGGTATGGGAAAACTGCGTTTGCGGTTTGATTGGCGGCTACCCGGGGTGAGTGATGTGATGCGGGTGATGATTCCTGCGACCCTTTCGTCGGGGATGCTCTACATCAACGTCTCAACCGACCTCTTTTTTGCTTCTTTTATAGAAAATGCGGCGGCATCAATGCGATATGCCAACTTTATCGCCCTGACTCCCTTGGGAATTATTTCTAACATGATCTTAGTTCCCTTTATGCCCATTTTCTCCCGCTTAGCCACACCAGACAATTGGCCAGAACTCAAAGTTAAGATTCGTCAAGGAATTTTCCTAACCGCTCTGACCATGTTGCCGCTCACAGCGATCTTTGTGGGGCTGTCTGAACCGATTGTGCGGTTAGTTTATCAACGGGGAGCATTTAACGCAGCTGCATCCCGTGATGTTATTCCTGTCTTGATCGCCTATGGAACGGGGATGTTTTTCTATTTAGGGCGCGATGTTTTGGTACGGGTTTTTTATGCGCTAGAAGATGGAAATACTCCCTTTAAGGTCAGTATTGCCAATATTTTTTTAAATGGTGTGTTCGATTATCTGTTCTATAGACCGTTCGGCGCACCAGGGTTAATCATGGCAACTATCAGCGTTAACGTGATTTCCATGCTGATCTTTATTTTTCTTCTGCATCGTCGTCTCCACGGTTTACCTCTGGGGCAATGGTCACTGACCTTGTTAAGCTTAATGGGGGTTAGCGCGATCGCGGGGTTTGCAGGCTGGGGAGCAAATCTACAACTCGAAAAAGTTTTTGGAGCGGGTAATTTAGTCATAGAATTAATACAGTTAGCCCTCGCTTGTGGCGTGACTTTAGGCGTTTTTGGCGTATTAGCAATGCAATTAAAACTACCTGAAGTCAACATCTTAACGGAACGAATCACCAAAAAAATCAAGCGGTCTTAATGATTAATTATTGAGAGGGAGAAACCTAATTCGTGTTAGATATCAAACAAATTCGTGACAATTTTAGCTTTGTTGAAGAAAGATTAAATACGCGCAGTAGCACAGCAGGCTATAGCCAAACCCTTCAAGAGATTTTAGAACTCGATCAAAAACAACGGGAAATAGAAAGTGCTCGAACCCAACTCAGCGCCCGTAGCAACGAGATTGGCAAATTAGTCGGCCAAAAAAACAAAGAAGGAGCCGACAAAGCAGAAATTGAAGCTTTAAAAAATGAAGGGCAATCCCTTAAAAATCAATTAGGGGAATTAGAATCTCAAGAAAAAGAATTTAAAGCCCAATTACGAGGGTTACTCTTACAATTACCCAACTTACCCAGCGAATCTACCCCCACAGGCAAAGATGAAAATGACAACGTTGAAATTCGTCGTTGGGGAGAGGAATATAAACCCAGTAATGAAAATCTGCTACCCCATTGGGAAATTGGCGAAAAGCTCGGTATTTTAGATACTAAAAAAGCCGTTAAAGTTGCCCAAAGCCGTTTTATTAGTCTCATTGGTGCAGGAGCAGCTTTAGAAAGAGCCTTAATTAACTTCATGTTAGATAGCCAAATTAATGCGGGTTATCAAGAAGTTTTGCCGCCCATTTTAGTTAATAGTAACTCCCTCGAAGGAACCTCTCAATTACCCAAATTTGCAGAAGAAAGTTTCCAGTGTAAAGATGATGATCTCTGGCTCATTCCTACAGCAGAAGTTCCTGTAACGAATCTCTATCGGGATGAAATTTTAGACGTAGACCAGTTACCCATCAAACACTGTGCCTATACCCCTTGTTTTCGTCGGGAAGCAGGCAGTTATGGACGGGATACTAAAGGATTAATTCGCTTACATCAATTCAACAAAGTGGAGTTAGTTAAAATCGTTAATCCCGAAACCTCAGAAGCAGAACATGAGGCATTAGTCCAAAATGCCGAAGCTATTTTACAAGCTCTCAAATTGCCTTACCGTCTCATTCAACTCTGTACAGGCGATATCGGCTTTGGTGCAGCAAAATGTTATGATCTAGAGGTTTGGTTGCCTTCTTCAGGAACCTATCGCGAAATTTCCAGTTGTTCTAATTTCTACGATTTTCAAGCCCGTCGTGCCAATATTCGGTTTAAAGAAAAAGGTAAAAAAGGTACCCAATTTGTCCATACTCTTAACGGTTCAGGTTTAGCGGTCGGACGGACGATGGCCGCCATTTTGGAAAATTATCAACAATCTGATGATACAGTTAAAGTTCCCGAAGCCTTACAACCCTATTTAAAACGGGATATTTTATAAATCCTACCTGACAGCGAGCGGCATCATTACGGGGACTATTGCACTCATCACCTAAAAACCCAAAGATTGTAAAGCGTTGAGAATTTCTGATAGATAATTATCAGGATTTTCAATAATTTTAGTCGAGCTATAGTACAGCATGGCGTTAAATCCCTGGGTATCTCCCGAAACACGAAAATCCGTTCTGACCGCGATCGCGGGGATACCTACTCCCACCGCATAACCAAACTCCCAACAGGTTCCACTATCCGCATCGGCCCCATCTAAAATCGCCACAACCACATCCGCCGCCCGTAAACCATTCAGACAAGTGAGATAAATGTCTTTCCCCTGTTTCCCGTTACATTCATTTTGCGGTAAAAAAACCTGATAGCCTTGTTCTTGTAGAGCTTGACCCAGTTGAGCATTAAAATCCTGTTCCGCCTTGCTAAATAAGGGGCCAGCCAAATAAATCTGAATAGGGTTTGTCTCAGGCATTTTGTTAGTGAGGTAATGAAACTCGATTGAGGGTTAGTTTAGCAATCAATAACGGCGATCGCGTTCTAGATCAAAAATTGCTTTTTCCCAATACCAGGTTTCCGATTCCCCCGGATGTCTCAGCCGTAAATCCTGCAATAACCGATTCACTGTTCGGCGATCGCCCCCCACCATTGCAATTAATTGTTTTTGGGTATGTTTCGGAACCGATTTTCCTGAATGTTTAGAGACAGTCTTTTGATAACGACGAGTTGGCGATCGCTTGTTAAAAAAGACAAATGCTAAAACAACCAGGGTGATTAAACCTAAAATTAAATATCCCATCAGTTATCTCCCTTCGTTTTTAGGTTGCTCATTAACTGTTTGGGAAGTAAAAGGCTTGAAATAGCTAACCCTGACCCACCAGAACGACGGTAATATTGTCCGAGCCACCGGCCGCTTTGGCGGTATCAATTAACTCCTGAGCCATTGCATCATAGGTTTTGTCGGAATGAAGAATTTCATAAATGGTTTCGTCTTCCACTTCTTCCGTTAAGCCATCGCTACAGAGTAAAAATAAATCCCCCGAATTCACATTTAATGCCGCAACTTCCACTTGATTTAAATCTCGACGGCCTAAGCATTGGAATAAAACGTGCCGCCAGGGATGAACACGGGCTTGTTCTTGATCAATATCACCCATTTTTAAGGCTCTAGCAACCCAGGTATGATCTTCCGTCACCTGCTGTAATTCCGAACTCCGTAAGCAATATAACCGCGAGTCTCCAATGTGGGCCCGCCAGGCTCCATCATGACGAAAAGCAATCATGACCGCAGTAGTTCCCATATCTCCCCGTTCGGGATGGGCGACTTGATCCTGAATAATGCCTTGATTGGCTTCTAATAAAGCTTTTTGGAGTAATTGAGGAGAAGGGGTTTCCGATTCCCATTCCTGCTCTAGGTAATGACTAATCATTTTAGTCGCGATCGCGCTGGCCTCCTGACCACCTGCATGGCCGCCCATACCATCCGCAACAATAAAGAAACGTCCTGACGGATCAATGTAGTAACTATCCTGATTGGTGGTACGAACAATGCCAGGATCGGTTTTTCCAGTAAAGCGGCGGCTGACAGTAGGGGAATTCACTTCTAGCACGGGACTAATAGCCTAAAAATAACGTTTTCTTCGCCCTAGAATTTACGGTCTTGTCGTTCTAGCCGTCTCATTAACTGCCAAAACGCAAAACCAGGGGCTATTGCTATTAATAGCACAACAGCAGCAATGGTAACATACTGGTTGACAAATAGTAAGGTTGCCGAAATGAGCAGCGCACTCATCATTAATGTGTAGTTTGTGCCTAGCTGCATCGCACTTAAACGGCGCAATAATCGGTCGGATTCGGAAGAACGGGCCCGAATTAAAATATCACCTTTTTCTAACTTATCGAGGGTATCTTCAATCCGTCGGGGTAAGCCTAATGCCGTATTCCCCACCTGGGCCGCTTGCCGTCCGAGTTCATCAAACAGGCTATTGGTCATGCCATTGTTCATATTGGTCATAAGTTGCATTGCAAAAGGTTGAGCGACTTGCATGAAATTAAAATCGGGATCAAGGCCCTTGCCGACTCCTTCGAGGGTAGAAAAAGCCCGCATCACAAAGGTAAAGGTCGCAGGAAAACGAAAGGGCTGATCGTAGGCAATTTCGTAGAGGTCATCACTAATTTTAGTAATGGATTGTTCCTCAAAGGGTTTATCCATGACGTTATCGAGCAAAAACTGGATTGACCGACGCACAGGCCCCATGTCTTCTACAGGCGTTAAAGCCCCCAGTTCAACCAGAGAAGAAACGACGCGATCGGCATTTTTTTCAGCCACCCCGAAAAGTGTATCCATTAATTTGTCTTTGGTAATGGGCGTAATTTCTCCCATCATGCCAAAATCATAAAAAATTAAAGCTCCTTCATCGGGTTTAACGGCTAAATTGCCTGGATGGGGATCGGCGTGGAAAAAGCCATCGTTCAGTAATTGTTGCAAATAGGCCCTCGCACTTAATTCTGCCAATTGTTTACGGCTTAGGCCAGCGGCTTCTAGGGCTTCGTAATGACTGATTTTAATGCCAGGCAAGTACTCTAGAGTAAGAATGCGGGTAGAGGTATAACGCCAATAAACACGAGGAACTTTTACCCAATTGGCTTGGCGGAAATTACGGCGGAAAGTATCTGCATTACGGCCTTCTCTGAGGTAATCCGTTTCTTGCCAAAGAATACGACAACATTCTTCATAAATGCCGATCCAATCTCTCCCCTTTCCCCATTTGGGATGATTTTGAAAATACTGGGCAATTTTTTTAAGAATAGCCAAATCAATAGTAAAGAGTTGTTTTAAGCCTGGGCGTTGAACTTTAACAACAACTTCTTCCCCTGTGTGCAGTTGGGCTTTGTGAACCTGCCCTAAACTGGCTGCTGCAAGGGGGATCGGATCAAAACTTTGAAATAGGGATGCTAACGGTTTGCCAAATTCCTTTTCGATAATCGCGGCAGTTTGCTCGTAACTAAAAGCCGGAACTTCGTCTTGCAGTTTCGAGAGTTCGTAGACGTATTCAGCAGGAAAGATATCGGAACGGGTTGAAAATAATTGCCCTGTTTTAATAAAGGTTGGCCCTAAATTCAATAGACTTTCTCGAATCCAGACCGCTTGTTTTTTGCGCCTGCGGGCTAGTTTTTCTTCGCTGTAGCCGCCTTGATAACTCCATTGTTTGCCATTGAGCCACAATTGAAAGAGCAAAGTCAGGACGAATCGCCAAATGTCAAATCGTCGGCGGGGGATTGAATAGTTCTCTCGATTCCAGCGATATTTTTTCTCTGTCTCTAAAGGGGTCACACGTTTGCCCGGTAAAGTACCCAGGGAAAGAAGGGGGACAGATTGATCGACATTAGAAGTTAGGGCAGACACAAGTTAAGCAAGTAAGTGTTTTCAGAACGACCCAGAGGGATAACCTAAGAAACTAAGGAATCTCGATAAAATTTAAGCTCTACTTTGAGGCTGGCAATTTCCGCCCGTAATTTATCTAAGGTTTCTTGTAGGTCGGCCTGCGAAACGTAACCATCAATAGTGGAAATGGCCGTATTTCCTTGAGTCACATCTTGGGAAGCTTTGGCTTGCACTTCCTCGATGAACTGACGTAAATTTTCCCGTTGTTCCGCATCGAATTTCCCTAATTCACTTAACGCATTGGTCAAGCTATCTTCGATTTTTTCTGTGAGAACTTCGGCAAAAGCACGACCTAAAAAGAAAGCATGAAGGACTGGATTCGACATAACAAAGGTTGCAATGAGTTTTGTTACAAATTATAACGCGCTTCTTAGGGGTTCTGACCTGATGTGCTGGATGGATCATTGGAGATGGGCCAATCCTGACGGGGAGGGAAAGATTGTTCTGATTGTATTAGTTTTGTCGGATTGGGTTGACTGTAACGAATGGCAGCCCCAAATCCCACCCCTGCGGATAGGGCGATCGCGCTGGTCATTAACAGGAACTCTAGCAAAAATCCCAAAGAACGTTTTTTCGGAGACACAAAAATGTGTTGAACCGATTTCAGCCACTTGAGTCCTGATTTCATAGTTATCTGCTTAAAGATTGAATAATTATCACACCACTTGCTTGAGGTTATCTTAAGTCCGACCACTTGCCAAGAGGTTTGATCACGCTTTACGTTGCTTAAGTAAGTCGCTAAACTATGATTAATTAAGATTTAAATTTTTTAGAATTAACGTTAAATCTGTAACTTTTAGCCTTATATGAGTCAGGAACGATTCGTCTCAATGTCTGTGGTGGCGACAACTTCAACGGCAACCCCTGATCGCGCAACGACAGTTATCCGTAAGACCTATCCCAACTATAAGGTCATTGTTTTGAATGATGATTTTAATACCTTTCCCCATGTGGCCAATTGTTTACTGAAATATATTCCAGGAATGACCAGCGATCGCGCCTGGGAATTAACCAATCAGGTTCATTTCGATGGGCAAGCCATTGTCTGGGTCGGGCCCCAAGAACAAGCAGAACTCTATCATCAACAATTGCGCCGAGAAGGATTAACAATGGCTCCTTTAGAAGCGGCTTAAATTTCACCCGAATTCTGAATTAAATGATCCCCAAAAACTAAAATTCATCCTAAAATGAAACAAGGGTAGGCATAGCCCACCCCTGAATCTTTTAACATACTCGCAAATACGCTCAATTTAGATCGTTTCATATCTACTAACTGAAGCAAGCGATAACGAAAAATTATGCGGCAGCTGATGACTGTCTTCTTTTTGTCCCCGACGATCTTTTATTCATGCCACGAGTAGAAGCAGAACGAAATTGACGAGCATAGGCTCTGTTGCGCTCAGCTTTTTCTTTTTTTAAGTTACGACGTTTGGCCACTCTAATTTCCTCATTAAAACAATAAAACTTCCGACGGTTGAGGTCGGGCATTATGGGGCAAGATTACGGAAAAAGCTTGTGAATGTTCAATAGAAAAGCCTATCTGAGATCTCCAAAGCTATCTAGCTACCGATCTGCCGATCACCGCCCCATTCTAACATGTTAGGTCAGTGTCCTTATGGGCCTTATTGACGCGATCGCGCTTTTACTGACTGGAATGGCTTATCTTATCTGGCTTTAAAGAATTTCAATAAATCTCAAGACTTTGGTACTTGATCCACTTCGAGCAAGATTTAGCGTTAGTCTTTATTGCCAAAATTCCTCGGATAATAGGGACGTTATTTCTTGGCTAAAAGGAAGAATATCTGGAAAATTCGCATCATATTCTTTTTTCGTTGTTTTGAGAGCTTTTTGATAGCATTCTTCCAAAATTTGTCGAAAATAATTGCGTAAACTGGGAGAATCTCGCAGAAATTGTTCTATTTGATTTTGAGTCCGCAGTAAAGTCACCTCCCAACCGCGATAACAATCAGGGAGGGGAAGATAGCGACGTTTAAGAGCGTGTTCAAATAAGGTAATTAAACGGTTTTCTAGCTCCCGTCTATCACTCCGAGTCAATCCTGCTATCTCCTCTAGTAAATTTTCCCAATCTACCGCATCATAGTTTTGCGCCTTGAGCAAGCCAATGGTTTCTTCCACCCAAAGTGCAAAATCCTGATCATAAGTTGTTTGGGGTAAGGTTAACATGATTTGTTACCTGTCGATTTTTGCAAGTATGTTTTATTTTAAACAAAATTTCTTGGTTTAATTGTATTTAATCCGCGATCGCGGTAACTAAAACAAAGGGTTGAACAATTAGGGTATTAAATTGCTTTTCGGGTTGGGAATTCCAGTCGTTGAGTTCTTCCTGGGAGGGTTTGTGGAGTAGTAACTCACTCAGCCAGTTTTTAACCAAGGCCGTATTATCTTCTGCGATCGCGACTCCCACTTCCACTAAATCTAATGCATTATCTACCACAATGATGGCATCCCGTTTAGCGTGAGGAATTAGGGTTTCCCAATCCATTGGCGCGAGTTCTTCCGTGAGTTGTGTTTTAAAATCTGACATTTGCCTAAATAAACTTGAATATTTTTTGGAGTGTAGCGGATAGAGGGGACAGGGGGCGACGTAAAAAAGTTAGATCCTTGTTTTTTGCTCAATTCATCGAACAATTAAGACTAAAGCAGGTCGAGTTAGCGTTAAGCTAAGGTCACTTTTTGTTGCAATTCCGTTTCTAAGGTTGCAATCAGATTATCAAGATCTGCACCGCAATTGCTAAAACACTCAGGGGGTGAGGGATTGGCTTCAAAGTGAATGAGTTTAACCTGCCCATCCCCAACAACAATCATGACAACTTCGGTTTCAGGATTATGACCATCTAAAATTCCTAAAATTTCCTGAAGCTGATTATCAACCTGTTGATTAAGTCTTTCAATTGCACCTCTAGAGCAACTAATAAAATGCGGCTGAGGTTTGAGATCAATACCCAAACTATTATCCGTATCAGCCCATTCTTGGCGAAAACCCCAAGCTAACGCAGCCAGTTGGGATTGATTGGCTTTCACAAATTGATCCAACTGATACCGCCATTGATTCGCCGTATCATCGGGCAGGGTTTTACCAAAACCTATCATTTTCATACCTAATCAGCCAGTCTAATTAACTTAATACTAACTCTACAGGATTTTTGGGGTTGAGAGGTTCCCACGTTTTAAGAGAAAAAACTTACCGTGTTTTTAAACAGTAGTCAGATTATTGTTGGGTTTTATACCAAGCAATTAACGCTATAATCAACTGCTACGCCTTCAAAAATTTCGAGACTCTCGACACTGAACTTGATCGCTAAGGTGGATATAGAGAGAATCTGTTTCAGAATAATCATTAATTTTCATCAAATAAATTTCATTAAAAACAATCATTCAATAGCGATCGCCGCCTAACTCCTCAGTCAAAGACGCGATCGCTTACCACTCTAAACCTTCAAAGTCTTCATCTAAAATTTGCTCTACGGTAAATGGACAATCTAAAGGATATTCTTTTTCTAAAGGAACTCTGACTCCAAATTTAGCTCTTTTTCCTTCTTTGATGGCCAATTTACGAGAGCTTGGATAAACTTTAGCGATCGCGGTTTCTAAATGGGATTTGAGGGAAGGCATTTCTTCTAAATCGTAAAGTATTCGTTGACGATGTTCACTGACGGAATCAAGCCAACTACCTTTCATTGTTTCAGGGGCATCTTGTTGAATTTTGAGTTTGAGTAAATGAGCGATCAAAATAATTAAATTACTTTCTAGTGCCCGTTTATTCGATTTACCCAAATCTGTTAATTCCTCAATTAAATGTTCAAGATCTAGTTGATCAAATTGTTGGTTTTCAAGTTGGCTAATTGTTTGTGAAAGCCACAATTGAAAATCTTGATCATATAAGAGGGTTAATTGATCAGGTTTGGAAGTAAAAGTTGTCATCCGTTAAAACCTCTCAATAATTGTCATTACTTGAATAGCTTCCCAATAGTATCGTTAAGTCCATCTTCAATAGTTTTGATCCCCTGTTGAATTGTTGATGTTGGATCTAAGGGGTGCTCATCATTTAGTTTTTCATTGAAAGTTTTTTGGGAAGTAGATGTATTGGCTCTTTCTTGGTTGTCTTTTATCGGTTGTAGCTCAGGAGATATGCTTGAAAGTGGAGGCTCTTGAAGAATAAATGGTTCATTAAAAGTAGCTCCTAAATCAAATACATAATAAATACTTCCTTGTTGACTAACAAAATAATCACCGTTAAACTCTTCAATCATTTTTTTTAGAAATAACGTCGCTTCTTCTCCTGAAATATGGATCTTTCCCGCAGCATTAATCTTAGCGGAGAATTGTAAATTATTAATTTTGCCTTCAGTAGAGCGAATCAATTCTAAGAAAAAGGTACGAAGATAATTAATTTTTTCTTGATCTTGCTTAAGTTTATTACTCCAAAGTAAATAACCTGCAAGACTGAGGCAAGGAATACTAACTAATGCACCCAAAATATAATTAGTATTATTATGTTTTGTATTTTTATTTAAGAGGGGGCTAATAAAAATAAATAAACTTAAAAAGCTAACGGTCAACAAGCTAAAAATTATTGTTTTTTTATACTTCATAGCTCTACTCTTTGAATAGGAAAATTGTAATTTAGCAAATAATTGCTCTTTACTTTTCTATAAAAATCTCGCATCTTAAAAATCAAGCAGCAAACGACTGAATTTGTGTCGGTAATTGATGCAAAATTAATTCTTCAAGCTTGACTTTATGGGTGGCATTATCAATATCAATCCCCACTAACTTGCCTGTTTCATCATAATCAATCACTACACCTTCAGAAATTTCGAGGCTCTCAACACTAGCTTGATCGCTGAGGTGAATATAGAGAGAATCTGTTTCAGGATAATAATTAATTTTCATGGTTTAAATCTCCGATCAAAAAAAGCATTATGAATTGTGGTTTTATCTTCAAGTGTAACTACTCGCAAGTAGCGATTATCCATTTCCTCAATCATTCCCCAGAATCTAAATCGATTCTGCTCTTGTGGTTCCATTTTAAGGGGATTTTCAATGACTCGAATACACCATTCCAAATAAGGGCGTTTTTGTAAAACCTCTTGCTCAAAGTAGTTTGTAAATTTATAGTTGCTCATTAAAAAATTTTAACAAACTAAAATGATCGCCTCCTACCCAAAGATAAAAAGCGATCACGCCTTAAACTAACTCAATTTTTTAACTCTCTTTATAAGTATCTATCTCTTCACAGGAACAAACCAGATTGCGATCTTCTTAGGCATTAATAAGAAAAATAACTAGGGTGATGAAGCGAACTATCAATTATCATCTTTTTTCTTTAATAATGAAGAAGAGCCAATCCCTACACCACCTCCACCAACCATTAAGGTTTTGATTAAATCATTTGCTAAAGCACTATCCTTGGTAATACCTGCATAAATAAATGCCATTGTAATAACAGCGACTATACCAGCCCCTATCCAACGAATCGTGTTTTCTCTACGAACTCGTTCTTCATAACGATATTTAGCAATAGTAGAATGATATTTATATTGTCGTTCATCACTATCATTTGCCAACTGAATTAAACTACCAGGTGCACTATGTGCAAGTGTCTCCATTGCACTCGGATTAATTGAGATAGATCGTGCAATCCGATTAGGTTTTTCATCAATAAGATACTGCAAAACTTCTGGGGAAATAGAGTCAGAGTTTCCTGTCCCTTCTGGCTTTGCCAAACTACTAGGCTCTGAATCTGGTGTATTTCCATTTTCGCCAGATTTTGATAAGTCTTCTGGCTTATCGTGCTGTGATGCTTCCATCTCTGACTCTGGCATTCATTATTTCCCCGTCTTACAATAAAAATTAATTAATCGATATAAGAATAAGAGAAAGCATTATTCAAAGCAGAAGCAATGCGATAACCAGCAATATGCTTAGAACGATTTCCTGATGTCGTAATCACATAAGCATCCTGTTCATTAGCATTTGGCCAGTCTTGAAACACATTAGCACCTGCTTTACGATAATTTTCAATAGAGGCAAAGTATGCCTTTTTTTGCTGGACAGAAGCTGATTTGGCGATTGCCAACCTGATAATAGGACTGTTCATATTGACCCGCCCTTTATAAATAAGTTCATTTGATTTCCAAGATAAGCGGCTACGCCGTTATTATCCTAACCTAGCAGAATCTTGTGAAGATGTTAACACTTTTATCCTTTAATTTCTAGTCAGGGGAAAAATATCCCCTGTAATGAAGCAAGCAAGTGCTTAACCCTCTTTATAAGCATCCATTCCTTCACAGGAACAAACCAGATTTCTGTCCCCATAGGCATTATCAATCCGTCCAACGCTTGGCCAGAATTTGTGAACTTTTGTCCAAGGTGCAGGGTAAGCTGCTTGCTCACGGGAATAGGGGCGATCCCACTCACTACTAATTAGGGTTTCGGCGGTATGGGGCGCATTTTTCAACGGATTATTTTGAGCATCAATTTCTCCCTTCGCGATCGCGTCTGCTTCTTGATAAATAGCAATCATCGCATCACAGAAACGATCTAACTCATCAAGAGATTCACTTTCTGTCGGTTCGACCATCATCGTTCCAGGCACAGGCCAAGAAACGGTGGGAGCGTGGAAACCAAAATCCATTAAGCGTTTCGCCACATCATCCACTTCAATCGCTGCCGATTTTTTCAACGGATGTAAATCAATGACGCACTCATGGGCGACTAAACCGTTGGTTCCTTTAAAAAGGATCGGATAGTAGGCTTCTAAACGACGAGCGATGTAGTTAGCATTGAGAATTGCAATCTTAGTCGCTTCCGTTAAACCATCAGCCCCCATCATGGCGATATACATCCAGGAAATTACCAAAATGCTTGCACTACCGTAGGGAGCCGCCGAAATTAGGCCAATCGATTCGGTTTCTTGTTCATCCAATGACGGAATCGTCGTACTGGGTAAGAAGGGAACTAAATGGGATTTAACGCCAATTGGCCCCATGCCTGGCCCGCCGCCACCGTGAGGAATACAGAAAGTTTTATGGAGATTTAAATGGCAAACATCGGCTCCGAAATCCGCAGGACGACACAAGCCCACTTGAGCATTCATGTTAGCCCCATCCATATAAACCTGACCGCCGTTGGTATGGATGATATTGCAAATGTCGATAATGCCTTCTTCAAATACCCCATGCGTAGAGGGATAGGTCACCATCAAGGCCGCTAGAGTATCGCGATATTTTTCCGCTTTTTCGGTTAAATCGGGGATATCAATATTGCCGTCCTTGTCACATTTCACAGGAACGACTTTCATTCCACACATGACGGCACTGGCGGGGTTGGTTCCATGCGCGGATTCGGGAATTAAACAAATAGTGCGATCGCGATCGCCGCGACTGAGATGGTACTGACGAATAACTTGTAACCCTGCATATTCCCCTTGAGAACCCGCATTAGGTTGCAAAGAAATACCATCAAATCCTGTAATTTCTCCTAACCAAGTTTCTAACTGTTCAAATAAAATTTGATACCCTTCGGTTTGGCTACGAGGAGCAAAAGGATGCAACTTACCGAATTCAGCCCAGGTCACGGGGAACATTTCGGCAGCAGCGTTTAACTTCATCGTGCAAGATCCCAAGGGAATCATGGAGGTGTTTAACGCCAAATCCTTACTTTCTAGTTGATGTAAGTAGCGCAATAACTCATGTTCGGAATGGTACTTATTGAAGACGGGATCGGTTAAGTAGGCACTTTGGCGAGTCAGATTAGCAGGAAAATCAAATTTAGCGGTTTCTAATAAACTTTCTGCCGTAAAGGGTAATTCTTCTTTTGCCGCAAAGATTTGCCAGAGATCAATTAAATCCTGAACCGTTGTCGTTTCATCCAAACTAATACCAACGGAACCATCATCCAATAAACGGAGATTGATGCGACGGGCTTCGGCCGCTTTAATTAAGGCTTTTGCACTATTGCCTCCAACTCCTACTCGTAAGGTATCAAACACAGAATCTTTACTAATGGAATAATTAAGCTGTTTTAACCCTTCTGCCAATAAAACTGTTAATTGATGAATACGAAGCGCAATATTTTTCAAACCTTCTGCACCATGATAAACGCCGTACATTGATGCAATCACTGCCAATAACACCTGAGCAGTACAAATATTACTGGTCGCTTTTTCACGGCGAATATGTTGTTCACGGGTTTGCAGAGCTAAACGCAAGGCAGGTTTACCGTTTTTATCTTTAGAAACTCCAACGATCCGCCCAGGAATTTGTCGTTTATAGGCTTCCTTGGTTGCGAAATAGGCTGCATGGGGGCCACCGTAACCCAGAGGCACACCAAAGCGTTGGGTACTACCGATCGCGATGTCGGCTCCTAATTCTCCTGGCGATGTGAGTAAGGTTAGGCTCAAGGGATCGGCCGCTAGGGTGACTAAAGCACCTGTTTCGTGGGCTTGATTAATAAAATTACGGTAATCATAAATAACGCCATCTGTTGCGGGATATTGCAACAATGCCCCAAAAATAGGCGTACTAAAATCAAAATCTCCGTGATAACCGACAATAATTTCAATGCCCAACGGAATTGCGCGAGTTTTTACCACCTCAATCGTTTGAGGATGGCATTGGCTCGACACAAAGAAGGCATTCGATTTATTTTTACAAACGCCATAACTCATCGCCATCGCTTCGGCAGCCGCTGTCCCTTCATCCAATAACGAAGCATTAGCAATTTCTAACCCCGTTAACTCGATGATCATGGTTTGGAAGTTTAACAGTGCCTCTAGTCGCCCTTGAGCAATTTCGGCTTGATAAGGCGTATAGGCGGTGTACCAGCCTGGATTTTCTAAAATATTGCGTTGAATGACGGGCGGAGTAATCGTATCGTAGTACCCCATGCCGATATAGGAACGGAAAATCTGATTTTTTGAAGCGATGGATTTTAACTGAGATAACGCTGCATACTCACTTTGAGCAGGGGCTAATTTTAACGGATTTTGTAAGCGAATGGCAGCAGGAACGGTTTTATTAATAAATTCTTCTAAATTCTCTATGCCCAACAAATCAAGCATTTTTTTAATCTCCGCTTGATTCGGCCCAATGTGGCGATTGATAAATTTATCGGTAGGGGCTAAGGTATTTTCTAAGGCCGTTAATTGGTGGGTGGTTGTTGGGTTCAGGCTGGCACTCAGTTCTAGGTTGGGCATAGTCAGAGAGAAAAGGGATGAGGTTGACGATACTGTAAACTTAAGTTTAACGAAATTGTATCAATTTGTAACAAATTTTAGCATCTGATTATAATACTGGTTGAGCAAAATAGCTTCGTATTTGTCGAGTGATCGCGTTGAGTATTTGAGCATCACAATCAAAATAAAGCCATCAAACCAAAGGTCAGCCTCATTTCGGATTAATAACAGTCACAATGTTAAACCCCCAACACTGGATCGTCACTCCTCTGTCTCGTTCGTCTATTCAGAAACGTTGGATTAAGTTAAGTGTCGTTTCTGCCCCACTGATCGCCAGCTATTTTTATGGTTACAGTTCTTTTTCATCCCCCTTTTCTTGCCCAATTCGAGCATTAACGGGTATTCCTTGTCCTGGTTGTGGTTTAACTCGTTCGTTTATTGCAACCTGTCAGGGAGATTTAAGCACCGCTTTTAATCATCATTTATTGGGGCCAATCCTATTTTTAGGATTTTTTTTAATTAGCCTACATTTATTTTTAGAACTAGTTTTAAAAAAATCTATTCGCTTAGCCCATGCCAGTTTTTTTAGCTTTCCCAAAATGGGAATTTTTTCCCTACTTTTTGTATTGGGTTATCATGCGAGCCGCTTATTTGCATTACACCAATCAGGAGAATTAATGCCGACGTTTTATTCCTCACCGTTGGGTCAGTTTCTGTTCGCACGGGGGTAAGCAGGAATGAAAGCTCAAAGAGAAACCAAGAAAAGCTTAATTCCTCAGAAAATTCTTTACATCATTTTATTGACTATTTTTAGCGCGAGTAGTGTGGGGTTAGTGGCAGATTTAGACAGCCTCTATTGGGTGGAAGTGACAACCTTACTGTTAATTTTACTAGGGGGCTATCGTTTGATCTCCCTCAGTTTTCAGCGTCGAGATCGGCGCGATCGCGAATGAATCAGTTTAACCATAGAATCTAGCTAAATCACCCAAACTAAAAATCCTAGACATTTTTTATCTAGGATCAGCAATAATTAAATAACTCGTTTAAGGCTTTAAATAAGTCAATTTAATTAAAAAGTAAATTCTACAAATAAGGACATAATATTTTTATTTCCCTATAAAAGAATTGTTCGTTCGTAAAGATTTAAAACCGTTCAACAATGTTTTAACTGTCTTGATTAAATATCATCAATTGACGAAAAAGCCAGTTTAAAAACTTTTGATAAATTACTGAAGAAACCGTCAGATGATTTTGGGGATTTTGTCGGTGCGTCAAAACTAGACAGATTAGAAGACACTGGAATTTCAGCATCTACAGCAATTAACGATTTAGATGTATTTTTTGGGGCTAAAGAATCTAAATTAAGCATTTTTTCTTCCTCTCAGTCTTCTATAACTAATTTAAAATTTTCAAAAATAAATTAATAACTTTAAAAAACTATTATCTATCAATAGGCATATTCTCATCCAGAAAAATTGAATTTTCTTCCGTTAAACTACTCAACTGGCAGTCCTCACACTTTTAAAACTTCTGTGTATTTTCCCTTAAGCTTTCTTACCTGCTAGCTAACTTTACGGAGCTATTGCTTCAAGAACTTAAGAATACTGAATCAATCACTTTTGCCATCAAACCAGGTTTTATCCGCGATCGCGTCAGGGAATAGCTTGTCTAATATTTGTATCTATTTATACTATAGCTCGAAAGCGGTGCCCAAGTTTAGGGGGTATTGGTTGCTGATTCCGAATGAAATGTTAAATAATGTAAAGAAAAACCAGGGGAAGACATTATGCAAACCGTAACGCTTGGCTCTCAGGGCCCGACTGTCACTGCTTTAGGAATCGGAACTTGGGCGTGGGGCGATCGCCTATTTTGGTCGTATGGCAAGACCTTTGGAGAAAATGAAGTTGCAGGCGCGTTTCAGACCGCAGTCGAATCGGGCATTACTTTTTTTGATACCGCAGAAGTTTATGGATTCGGTGAGTCGGAACGGTTACTGGGTCGTTTTTGTCAGCAAGCCCAAGAACCTATCCAGATTGCCACTAAGTATTTTCCATTACCCTGGCGTTGGCATCGAGACGAAATCACTAAGGCATTAACCGCCAGTTTAGAGCGTCTTCAAATGTCCCAAATTTGCCTTTATCAAATTCATTGGCCCCTAGAATTTATTCTCAAAACGCAGGATTTTATGGAAGTCTTGGCTGCCGAAGTCAAAAAAGGACGGATTCAAGCCGTAGGCGTTAGCAATTATTCCGCCGAACAAATGAGTCAAGCTCATCATTATCTGGCGGAAAAAGGTATTCCGCTGGCGGTCAACCAAGTACCCTATTCTTTGATCACGCGACAAATTGAAGATAACGGCATCTTGGCACGATCGCGAGAATTAGGAGTCACCATTTTGGCCTATAGTCCCTTAGCTCAAGGGTTGCTCACAGGAAAATATACACCCGAAAACCATCGCGAGTTACAAGGTGCCCGTCGCCTAGACCCCCGTTTTAGTCCCCAAGGTTTAACCAAACTCTCGCCACTCTTTGCGGAACTCAAACGGTTAGGTGACCAATACAGCAAAACCCCTGCCCAAGTTTCTTTAAATTGGTTAATTGCTCAGGGAAATGTTATCCCCATTCCAGGGGCAAAAACAGCAGAACAAGCCCGACAAAATGCGGGGGCGTTAGGTTGGTCACTAACTCCCGAAGAAGTTGACAATTTACGAGAAATTAGCCAACGAGTCACCAAATAAATAACGTAGGGGCGTATTTGTCTGCGCCCAAAATCACAAATTTATCTTTTTAACTATCCACTGTTGATAAATAACGAGGAAACAGGCGATCGCAGAAAAAGAGGGTTCCTGCGGCCACACACAGGGGAATCGTAACTAAGTTTACTAAGGGAATACTGATAAAAAATAAGCAAGTAAAACCAAAGCCCGCACTCATGGGAAAAGTTTTACCAATTAAGCCTAATTTTTCCCGAAATCGGAGCCTACGCCGTTCTAAAGGTTGATCCCAAAAATCTAAACAGGTCAACGTTGCCGTTAAACTCAATCCCCCAATGGTAGCCATTAAAGTGCCTAATCCAGGTAAAAAATTACATAAAAATAAAGGCAGTCCAATCAACACTAAAAGCACTAACTTTTTAAGTTCATATAGCAGCGATCGCTGAATTTCTTTAATTAGGCTTACTTCAACGACAGTTAATTTTCCCAACTTCATTGTTTCAAGTTTTTCAGATAATTTTCCATACCAAGGAATACCGACAAGAAAACCAACTTGAGCCAGAATAAAGCCTGTCAATATCAATAAAATCAAGCCTAATAAAAGTTCAAAAATTTCTACTAAAAAAACAAACACAATATCTAAATTAGGAACCCAAGGCGGTAAATTAACCGCGAGTTGGTTTAACCAAGTGATTCCATTTAACGTAATAATTTCACTAAATTGCTGATTCCAAGACAATAACTGTAAATAAAGAAAAATCCCTAAACCAATATTTAAAATTAAGGGAACAATAATATAAGACCAAAGAGACGGATTTTGACGAAAGAAGTTTAGAGCGCGAAAAGGATAACTGGCTCCCGTTAATACCCCACAGCCTGTTAAGCAGTTAAAAAAAGCTCGTTTCATTTTTGTCTTATAATCACGGTATTAATATTCAAATTTAATTAAACTTAACGTTTTATGGAATGGTTTCTCGTTGCGCTTACCAGTTTACTTGCCGTCCTTACGCCTGTTGGTCTGATTGTGGATAATGTTATTGCTGATAATATCCGCGATCGCGTCAAAAGTGTCGAACAACTCTCGGTGCGGGTCGATAATGCCCCCAGTTATCAACTCATTCGGGGCAAGGTAAATCGGGTACGCATTGCCAGCCGAGGCATTGAACCGATTGAGCATATTCGCATTGATACCTTAGATATCGAAACCGATCCCATTAATTTAAAATTAAATGATTTAAAAACAGGAAATTTAGAACAAATTCGAGGTTCTTTGCGTGCTCCTTTACAGGGGGCTTTTCATGTCGTTATTACACAAAATGATATTAATAAAGCCTTAGCTGAACCCGAAATCAAAGCCAGATTGCAACGACTTTTAAGCAGACTCCTCCCTTCTGATATTCCTAAATTAGAACTCCTCAATACTCAGGTTACATTCAAAGATAATAATCAAACGCAAGTTCAAGTCCAACTTCAACAACAAAGCGATGATCCGAGTGAACCGCCTGAAACATTAGATATTGTGATTGAAGGGGAAATTAAGATCATTCAAGGGCGATCGCTAGAATTTATTAATCCGAGTGCCAGCTTAAATGGCCGCAGAATTTCTCAACGAATTTTACTCAGCTTGATTGGCAGCGTCAATGAACGGTTAAATTTAACCCAATTTGAAAAACAAGGTATTATTGCCAGATTATTAAAATTAGAAATAGAAAATGGTGAAATTGGTGTTGCAGGATTTGTGCGTCTGAATCCTTTGGACAGTAGTGTTTCCCAGTAGTGCAATCAGCCATTCAGCCCTATCAAAGGTTCTAAAATTAGAACAGGTGAGTAATACTCGTAATTAAAATTCACATTACAGGCTTCGTAACCATCGTAGCAATTTGAGGGTCAGTAAGGGGTTAAAATTCGGTAGTCACGATTTCTTCTCAAGAACTTATGTACGAAAAAATTACCCCTCCAACTACTGGCTCCAAAATTACGTTTCAAGACGGTAAGCCAATTGTTCCCGATGATCCGATTGTTCCGTTTATTCGGGGAGATGGGACGGGGGTTGATATTTGGCCTGCTGCTCAAGTCGTGATGGATTCCGCGATCGCGAAAGCCTACGGTGGCAAGCGTAAAATTAACTGGTTTAAAGTCTATGCAGGGGACGAAGCCTGTGATCTGTACGGGACTTATCAATATTTACCCCAAGATACCCTCACTGCTATTCAAGAATACGGCGTTGCCATTAAAGGCCCATTAACTACGCCTGTTGGTGGCGGAATCCGTTCTCTCAACGTTGCCCTGCGTCAAATTTTTGATCTCTATGCCTGTGTCCGTCCCTGTCGGTATTATGCAGGTACGCCTTCCCCTCACCGTTATCCTGAAAAGCTCGATGTTATCGTTTATCGGGAAAATACGGAAGATATTTATTTAGGGATCGAATGGAAACAGGGTTCCGCGATCGCTGATAAGTTAATTAACTACCTCAACACCGATCTAATTCCTGGTACCCCAGAACACGGCAAAAAACAAATTCCCCTCGATTCAGGCATTGGCATTAAACCGATTAGTAAAAAAGGCTCTCAACGCCTAGTCCGTCGCGCTCTCCAACACGCTCTTCGTTTACCCAAGCCCAAAAATCAAGTCACCTTGGTACATAAGGGCAACATTATGAAATATACCGAAGGCGCATTCCGCGATTGGGGCTATGAAGTGGCCGTCACCGAATTTCGCAATGATTGCGTTACGGAACGAGAATCTTGGATTTTAAGCAACAAAGAGAAAAATCCAGCTATCACCATCGAAGAAAACGCCCATCAAATCGATCCTGGTTATGATTCCTTAACGGCAGAGAAAAAGCAAGCCATTTGTGAGGAAGTAAAATCTGTTCTCGATTCTATTTGGGAAACTCACGGCGATGGCAAATGGAAAGACAAAATTATGGTCAATGACCGCATTGCTGATAGCATTTTCCAACAAATCCAAACTCGTCCTGATGAGTATTCCATTTTGGCAACCATGAACCTAAACGGGGATTATTTATCCGATGCAGCGGCTGCCATTGTCGGTGGCTTAGGAATGGGCCCAGGGGCTAACATTGGCGATCAGTGTGCTGTTTTTGAAGCGACTCATGGAACGGCTCCGAAACACGCAGGCTTAGATCGTATTAACCCAGGCTCTGTAATCCTCTCAGGGGTAATGATGTTGGAATATATGGGTTGGCAAGAAGCAGCAGATTTGATCAAAAAAGGGATTGGAGCCGCGATCGCGAATCGGGAAGTTACCTATGACTTAGCCCGATTAATGACTCCGCCTGTTGAGCCTCCCTTAAAATGCTCAGAATTTGCCCAAGCAATCATTAAACACTTTGATGATTAATCGTTAAGCCAAATTTGAATAAATGAATCAATAGTTCGGATAACCTTGATAGCATTTAGTTTTCCTTTTGATAGAATTAGGAAAATAGCGAATAAGTTATCTGAGCTATTATTTTTGTTTACAATAAAATTTATGAGTAAAATAATATTATCTAATTCAATAGATAATTATGCGACCTACTCACCCAATACTGCAAAAATGCTTACAAAAAATTGAATCATTACCTAATATTAAAGCAAATATTAGTAGCGTTCCTTACGTTTCTAATACCGTATTAGCCGATGGTCAGCTTATCCTTAATACGCCACAAGCAACTGTAGAATATATCTGTGAAATAAAATCTCATATAACTCGCGAAACAATTAATGATGTAATTGAATACTTTATTCATTTTCGAGAAAGGCTGGATAAAAATCACAAGCCTCTTTTAATTACGGAAAGCTTATCTAATCAAATCGTTGAAGATTTACTTAAAAAAGATATTGAATTTATTGATGTAGCTGGAAACATTTATCTTAATAGTCCTAGTTTTTATCTTTTAGTACGTCGCCCTTCTTCACGTTTAAAAGATTCTCTAAAAGATTCAGTTAAAATAACAAATACAACATTAAGGGTTATATTTGCCTTGTTGCGAAAACCTACTATTCTACTAAAATTTAATAATCCTGAATATAGCCTGGATAAAAAACTTCCGAATCTTACTAGATTTGAGGCTGATAAATTATGCAAGCTCAATTACCTTGAAAAAAGACATGGGGGATATCAAATAATAGATTATCTAAAATTATTAGAACGCTGGGAGTTAGCTTATGCAGAAACATTACGCTCCCAATTATTTATTGATACTTTTACCCACATTCAAGATATTCCTTTTTCTGAAATATCTGAATTACTAATTCAACAAGCTAATGATTTAGGTTATTTAATCGGAGGAGAATTGGGTGCGGCATTCACGACTAATTATTTACACCCTACTAAAGCCACTCTTCATGTTCCCGAAAATTATGCCCAAATTTTTGTTAATTTAAGACTAAAACCAAGCCCTAAAGGAGAAATTACCTTTCTAAAAAAATGGACTTCCTATGATGCTTGGGACAATAATGAAAATCCTCAAAAGAATGATTTCGCTGACCCATTACTCATGCACGCTGAATTAATGATGAGTAAGGATGAACGCTTGCGGGAAACAGCAGATATTCTTTTCAATAAGTTTATTAAACCAAAAATTCATGCTTAAACCTGAAGAAAAACAAGTTTTAATCGATCTTAAAAATGTTATAGATCCTCTTGGATATCAAATGCTTTTGGTAGGAGCTAATGCGAGAAGGCTAATTTTTGATTTTCCTTTAAATATTTCTGGTCGCGCAACCCAAGATTTGGATATTACTATTCCACTTGAAAATTGGTTAGATTATCAAACGTTAAGTAACTTACTGACTCAAGGCAAAAATCCTATTTTTAAAACAACAAACACTCAACATCGCTTTATTCATATAAAAACAAATATAAAAGTTGATATTATTCCTTGTGGAGAAATTGGTGAACCCAATCAAGAAATTCAATGGCAAGACGATAATGTTATGAATGTTATGGGATTTAAAGAGGCTTTAGAAAACGCATCTACCCAAATAGTTGATGATTATAAATTTCAAGTTATAGATACGCCAAGCTTTATCGTTTTAAAATGTTTTGCGTGGCATGATACGCAGAAAAATAGACATTGGCAAGATATTAATTTTATTTTAGCCAATTATAATAAAATGACAGGGATTGATGAACGCATTTATACAGAGCTTACATCAGAGTTAGCTGATGGTAAAATTACATATCAAGATGCCGCTATTTATTTAGTAGGAAAAGATATTCAAAAAAGGTTAGAGGTAAAAACATTAGAAAGTTTGATAACGATTCTTAGTATTTTAATAAAACTTTTTGATGGCTATGATGATGAAAGAGGTGAATTTAGCCAAAGAATCAGAATTTTAAAACAAGGAATTGATAGCTAATTATTGTCAGTGAAAAAACAATTTTTTATTTTAAAAAAATTAACCTAAAAACTGTCTAAACTATTATTTTTATCTCAAACCTTGGAAACTTTTTAATTAAGTTGATTTTTTGATTAAACTTACAGCAATAAAGTCATGTTGTTATCGACAGATTTAGCATTCGGCGGTAAGTTAAAATTCGTAAATTGTTGGAAGAAATAACGCATTTTTAATGGGAACTCTGGAAAGTCAAAATGTCCATCTCCTGCGGCTACATCTGCCCAAAAATAACGCAAGCTAGGAATATACTGTTCTACTTCAGCAGCAGGTAAATTGACGGGGGGAAGGGTTAATAATTTGGTCATGAAAAAGGCTGAGCGATCGCCGAGAAATTGCCGAGACTTTTGGGATAAATCTTCCCAGCCAGGAACCGAATCAATGCGATGGGACTGAACAGATAATTTAAGTTGCCCGTCGGGTTCATATTCCGCATCAATGACCCGATAGGGATGGGGATAACTGACTAAAGAGCCTGTGGTAATTTCGTAAATGCCGTCTTGATAGGCTAGATCTTGAACGTGTAAATGTCCTGTAAAAATGAGTTTAACACCATATTTTTTGAGAATTGCCAATAATTCTGGGGCATTATCCAACATATACCGATAACCTAAAGCGTGTTGAGATTGATTCGGCAAATGTTCGATCACATTATGATGAATCATCACCAAAACCTGTTTATCTTGCAGTTGGGGTAATAAATTTTCTAGCCACTGTAATTGTTCTTCGTCTAGGCAGCCAATTTGTTCGCCCGCGGCATTAAATTGATTAGAATTTAAGCCAATTAATTGCAGCCCAGGTAAAATTTCGTGGGTGTAATAGCATTGTTGGGGATTGTCATAACCACAATGGTTGTAATAACGGGGAAAATCGGTTAAACCAATGGCTTGATTTTGGGCGTTCAGCGTGGGAACATCATGATTCCCTGGAATAACATAGGTGGGGAATGGTAATTGCTGTAAACGGTTTTGTAGCCATTGATGATTGACGATTTCGCCATCCTGGGTTAAATCTCCAGGAATTAATAAAAAGTCTAAGTTAAGTTGTTCTAAATGACTGATGGCCTTTTCAAAGGCGGGAATACTGACCTCTACCATGTGAAAACGAGTGGCGATCGCGTCAATGGTTTCGGGAATGGCAATGTGGGGATCGCTAATAATCGCAAATCGAAACTTCATCGGGAATAATGGATTAGGGGCGTACTTTTACTATCATAAGCAGGAGAATTGAATCTTGGCCAGAGTTCGTGTTCGTCAGCACGTTAATCCCCTTGCTCAGAAATATCGTTCGGTTATTGCGTCACCGAATTGGGCGGAGGTTTACCGTGATCCACAGTTACCGTTTCATTTAGATATTGGTTGTGCAAGAGGAAAATTTCTATTAAATATGGCGCAGGTGCAGCCTGAGATGAATTTTTTAGGGGTAGAAATTCGAGAGCCGTTAGTGATTGAAGCCAATGAACAGCGCGATCGCTTGGGGTTAAGCAATTTGCACTTTCTCTTTGGCAATATGAATACGTCTGCGGTCAGTTTACTCGAATCCTTACCTGGCCCGTTAACTTGGGTTTCGATTCAGTTTCCTGATCCCTGGTTTAAGCAACGCCACAGCAAACGCCGAGTCGTCCAGCCTGAATTGGTTTCGGCCTTAGCTCAGTTTTTAAACCCCCAGGGACGGGTATTACTGCAATCCGATGTGGAAAGTGTGGCCGCTGAAATGCGCGATCGCTTTGCAGAAAATCCCCAGTTCCAACAACTGCATGAAGAAACCTGGTTAGCCGACAATCCGTTATCGATGCCAACGGAACGAGAAACGGCTTGCTTTAATTTAAACCGTCCTGTTTATCGCGTTTTACTGGAAAAAGTGTCCTAACGTGCTGATGGCGCGAATTATTCTGTTTTAAAGCGGTCTAGGGCAGGATTAATTTGGGTGGTTAAATGAATAAGCTCAGGCAGAATTAAACTTTCCATTGCTAATTTCACAGCATTGGTAGAACCTGGCAACGAAAAAACGAGTTTTTGTTTGTAAACACCAGCAACGGCACGGGATGCTATCGCCCTTGATCCAATTTCTTGATAACAAAGGAAACGGAAGATTTCGCCAAAGCCAGGCAAAGTTTTTTCTAATAGCTCATTGACAGCATCAAAGGTGGTATCTCTCGGTGCAATACCTGTTCCGCCATTTAAAATAATGACCTCGACAATAGAATCCTTACCTAATTTTTGTAAATGGGAACGAATCAGATCCGGTTCATCGGGCAGAATGTGATAAGAGTCGATATTGTGTCCTGCGTGAACTAAAAAATGTTGAAGAATTTGGCCGCTGCGATCTGTCTCAGGAGTGCGGGTATCGCTTACCGTAATCACAGCGCAATTTAAGGAAAGGGCTTGGGTATCAGGATGGGGAGTCATTGTCATTTGTTACCAATTCAAACAGTTCAGAGTAGACACTTTTTAAAGCGATCGCGAATCTTTAAAAACAATAAGAATTCCTCAATTAAGCAGAAGAATCGAGTAAGATAAAATTCTTCTTTACTATAAACCAAAGTACGTCTTTAGATAGATTTTGACAAAGAAATAGCGGAAAACCGTTCTTTTTCGTTCGGGAATTTCTCTCCTCTAATCCTTACCCATCAAGGACAATTAAGAGATTATAGAAATAGTCACTATATTTTACTAATGTTATTTTAAATTTCTCTAAAAGCCTCCGTTCAATATTCCTAGTAATTTATCCTTTAGACTTTTTTAAATTTCTCTTTTTTTGAACCCATTGAGATCTACCAGAGTCTAAAAAAGTACGTTATTATGGATTTAGTCAAAGTCATATCGACTTCATCTTAAATAATTCTTCGTATAGATTACGGGGAATTTTGGGAAATATTAAAGTAGTGACAGACTTTCTGCTGGTTTAAGGAGTCAACCCTTCAATGCCTACCGCTAACTTGAACAAAACCGCTAAACAGCCGACCTATTCGGCCGATATGGTGCGGACTTATCTGCATGAAATTGGGCGGGTACCTCTACTCACACACGAACAAGAAATTATCTACGGTAAACAAGTCCAAAAAATGATGCCTTTAATCGAAAATCGCGATCTATTGGCTCAGAAATTGGGACGGGAACCGAACTTAGCGGAGTGGGCCGAGGCCGTTCAACTCAAACCTGAAGAATTGAATCGTGTTGTTCAATTGGGAAATCGCGCGAAACAAAAAATGATTGAAGCGAATTTACGCTTAGTGGTCGCGATCGCCAAGAAATACCAGAAGCGTAATATGGAATTTTTGGACTTGATCCAAGAAGGCAGTTTGGGGCTAGAACGGGGGGTAGAAAAGTTTGACCCTACCAAAGGTTATAAGTTTTCGACCTATGCTTACTGGTGGATTCGTCAAGCCATCACCAGAGCGATCGCCCAGCAGGCCCGAACCATTCGCTTACCCATCCATATCACTGAAAAGCTCAATAAAATCAAGAAAACCCAACGGGAACTTTCCCAACAATTGGGACGAAATGCAACCCCTGCCGAAATTGCAGAAGCATTAGAAATTGAACCTGGTCAAATTCGGGAATATCTGAGCATGGCACGGCAACCCATTTCTCTCGATGTCCGAGTGGGAGATAATCAGGACACTGAATTGTCAGAATTACTTGAAGATGAAGGCATTACCCCTGACAATTACATTACTCAAGAGCTAATGCGTCAAGATCTTAAAAGTCTGATGTCGGAATTAACCCCCCAACAACAGACCGTCTTAACTTTACGTTTTGGCTTAGAAGATGGAAAAGAGTTATCCTTAGCGAAAATTGGCCAACGACTCAATATTAGTCGAGAACGAGTCCGTCAATTAGAACATCAAGCACTAGCTCACTTGCGGCGGCGACGTTCTAATGTCGAAGAATATATTGCGGCTAGTTAGGTTTAACAAAGACTCTAACCATTCTTTCAAGAAAGTGTCATTTTAAAAAATTACTCAGGAGGTGGGATTGACCTACCTCTTTTTTTTCGCTATTCCAATAGTTCCACTGAAGATCGAGCTAATCATTGCAGTAGCAATAATCAAACTGATTTGTTTCCAGTTTTTGAGTTCTCCCACTTTTTCGGCTAGGTCTGGAATTTTTTGAAGATTAGGTTGTTGAGATTGTAGAGTGGCTCCTATTTTTTCGACACTGACTTTAAGGTCGGTTATTTCAGTATCAAGACGGCTAAAACCAGATGTGATTAAGTCTTTTAATTCCTTAAGATCGGTATCGGTAAAAGTTGCCATAAGTTATCATTCCTTTAAGTCTTCGTTTGATTGAAGAGAAAGATTAGCTTCTTTTTTATTTTATAGGTTAATTTATCGGGTTTAGGCGCGATCGCTTAGCAACTGGATGATAGCGGGTTTAGGGATTAGGGAAAAATCCGAATTTGATAATTGCTCCAATAACAGCAACAATGAGAACCCAAATCTGAGATCGTTGACTTCCTTTGAGGTCTTTCACATCATCTTTGATGAGTGATACCTCTACCTTAAGGGCGGCCAAGTCCCCTCGAATCTCAGCCTGAGAAACTTTGAGGTCATTTAAGTCGCCTCGAATTTCTTTGAGTTCTTTTTGAATATCACCCAATACTTCTTTAAGGTCGGTTTCAATCGTGGTTGCCATGAGTTATCTTTCCTTTACTCTTTGTTTGATTGAAGGGAAAAACTAGCTTTTTTTCTATTTTAGAGGGTAATTTATCGGGGTTAGATGCACTTAACTAATTATTTCAGAGAATATTGGCGACAAATTATTGTATTATGCGTGAAAAATAAAGCAGAAAGGCACGTTAAGTAACGTACCCTACAAGATCGGCTATCTCAGAGCGTATTTAAAAAGATTTTATCTGAAAGAGAGAATAGAGTTTTAAGCCATTTCTCTTTAACTAAAGAATAAGGGTTTCAGTAACTCAGAGAAACTTTTCAAGTATATTCTCACTTACCTAGAAATCAATCAATTAATCTACCTTGCTGTATTGTAAACCCTTGTATCTGGTAAAAATTCTGTACTCCGATTACCAAATAATTCATATCAATTTCGTTAAACAGATCATTGTGTGGTCTTTCTAGATAAAGATTGTCATTACTATCAATAAATCGATCTAGAATCTGACCATCTTCTAAAGTTACAATCTGCCAATACACAACAGTAACTAATTGTCCTTGAGAATCAATAATTTTTGCAAACATCATTAATTTAAAGTTATTTCTATATAGAGCAAATTGCGTTGTGATGACAGACAAAATTTTGCGGGGACATAATATATTATATTATGTTCTTGCTTTGTACGGGATTTAGCTGCAAAATGCTGTAAAATACCTTGCTCAGTTTAACCATGAAGTAGACCCATATCAGCACCTGAACAACTTGCCCCTTTGACCCCAGCATTAGGCTAAAGCTAAAGCTAAAGCACGAAA
>CAYZWO010000001.1:18609-26973 GCA_964482215.1 uncultured bacterium | reverse complement strand
GCCTCGATGTTCAAAACTTTGATATTGGTCAAAACTCGCACAAGCAGGAGAAAGTAACACAACTTTTGCACCTTTTTGCGGAGCTAATTCTGCACCTCGTTTAACCGCATTAGCCATCGTTTCCACAATTTCGTAATTGTTATAGCCTGCATTAGTAAACTGTTGAGCAAACGCAGGGGCCGCTTCTCCGATTAATAGCACCGTTGCAGCTTTGGCTTTAATTTCTGCGATCCACTGGCTATCATCTCCTTCTTTCGCTTCTCCCCCTGCAATGAGAATAACAGGTGCATCCACTGAAGCTAAACCGACGGCCGCTGCATCGTAGTTAGTAGCTTTACTATCATTAATAAAATCAACTCCGTTAAACGTGCAGATTCGCTCTAGCCGATGGGGAACCCCAGGGAAACTAACGATCGCCTCTGTGATCGCTTTTTTGTCAATCCCTGCTAAACGGGCCGCAGCGATCGCCATTAATAAATTTTGATGATTGTGACTGCCCACCATCTTAAAAAGATTAAGAGGTAGAATTAATTCCCCAAAAGCAAACACCCAATTATCTTGCAGATATGCACCCTTACTAAATTCACATAATAGGGATTCTTTGCCTTTTACACTCGTCCAGTAGGCATCAGCCCATTGTGCTTTGCCAATTTGAGATAAATAAGCATCATCTCCATTAAAAATCGGAAGTTCTGTTCGTTTTAATAAAGACGCTTTGATGTCGTAGTAATTATCTAAGGTTTTATGACGGCTAAGGTGATCGGGGGTAAAAGTTGTCCACAGTCCAATTTTGGGGGCAAGTTCACGGGATGATTCAATCTGATAACTGCTGATTTCCCCGATAATCCAATCGTAGGATTGATTTTGTAGGACTAACTCACAGGCGGCGTAACCGATATTGCCACAGGCGGGCGCGTTTAACCCTGCGGCTTGGAAAATGGCGGCGGTTAAAGCGGTGGTCGTCGTTTTTCCGTTTGTTCCTGTGATCCCGACCCAAGGCACATTTTTAAGATATCGCCAGGCCAGTTCAATTTCGCCGATAACATCGATCCCCAGATCTCGTGCTTGCACCAAAACGGGCACATCCCAAGGGACACCAGGACTTACCACGATTAATTCGGGTCGGTCTTCAGCGGTTAAGTTCAAGGAATGGCCAAGCTGAACGTCAATGCCTTCTTGTCGTAGGGGCGCACTCTGAGTTTGCAGACTTTCGTTATCATTGCGATCGCTGAGGGTGACATCCCATCCATCCCGTTTCAATACTCGCGCTGCCGCAATTCCTGAGCGTCCTAACCCGATAACAGTAGCCTTGACCATTCTCAATCTTTAATTTTAATGCTGAATAAATACGATATCTTATCGTAACTTCGAGAGGGCCTTTTTTAAGCAACAAAAACTAACTAAAGAGAATTTTCAGCGAAATGATGACTCAATAGATATAGTATTTGTGTTGATTTGTCTAAGATCAGAGGATTGATTATACAAATTTTGCATAAAGTTAATCATTAGTATTTAACTAATTACACATGAAAGCAATTAGATAAATTGTACAACTCATTTTTTTCAAGGAGACTCAATAAAAATTGAACGTAGCGTCCAGTAAGGAAATGATGAATGAGGGCTAATTCCCCAATAAGTTTTTTGTAATGCCAAAACTAATCCGAAAAATACCGTAGAGTTTCCTTTCTCTTCTTTTTCTAGATCTGGAATGCCTTTGCATTACCCTGTTGATTGCTCTCGATGATTAGCATTAATGATTTCATTGATAACAAAACCAATATCTAGGTTAATGGAATTTTTCAACACTTTAACCCTGTTTTCGGTTTATTACTGCTAATACCTTACTAATAGATATCGGCCATAAATTGAGCCAATGGCCCTGAATCTATGCCTAAATCTTGGTTTAACACCGTTAAATTTAATTTAACTGAAACTGGGGAACGTAGTTAGATTTGTCCAACTTATTACCAACAGCAGCAGGTTCCTTCACTAAATTGGCTAACTCTTGTAACTGGCTGATGGCTTCTGCACCTTCTAATTTCATCAATTCTCGGTCGTCGCGCATTTCTGTCCAGGTGATGCCGTAGTCCGATACCAGAAAACGAATGAGATGATTTTCGCCTAAGCTGACCATAAAAGATGCACTGTTCATTTGTCCGCCACAGGTATAGCAGGATGCGAGATAGTTCCGATTCTCCAGAACGATCGCTAAAGCCTGCAAGTTCATAACCAAGTCGCGAACGAAATCTTTATGTTGTTGTGCGAGTCGTGTAAACACGTTGCCTCCTGTAAAAAATACCTAGTTAAAATCTTAATACTTTTTTAAGATTTTTTTTAAGGAAAATAATTTATTCTTTTTTAACGGCTTTGAGGTTGAGAGTTGTTGCCTCCCTCGCCTACGGTAGCTCAGTTTTCTGGAAACGTCTCGTATCCAAGGCTACTATATTGCACTGTTGTGATGAAGTCTTCAAATTTAATGGATTAATGCTGAGCGATCGCCGACTCAACTTTCTATTGAGATAAACATAAAGACTGCGGCAGATAGGAATCTGTTTCCCTGCTATAACTTAACATTCCCTGAGGATAATCCGTAACTATCATCCGAATTATCACTTTACAATTCCCTAATCCTTCTGAGTAAATATAACTTGTTCGCCTTCTATTAAGTATTGATAACAATTCTTAAGCTCTTAGATAGACCAAAGAGGGATTAATCCCCAGTAAGATTAAAATAATAGAAAGAATATCGGTTAATTACCCGCTAACCGCTATATTTTTAAGTTAAATTTAGATTGTTTGCAAACGTGGTGTGCATCGTGCCCAGAGGAGTGAGCCTTCGAGTTGACTGTTGATTTTCAGGCTAGATGAGGCTTACTAATATGTTGAAATTACAAAAGTCTGCGGCTGTTGTTCTAGTACTCAGTGTCTTAACCCTTGGTTTAAAAACGCCTGTTTTGGCTCAAGCGCGTCCTATTACCGACCCTGATCCCCTGCCAGTCCGTCAAGGAAGTGCAAAGGATTTAAGCGGTATTCGGGCCAGAAATTCGATTATTTGGTTCGGTGGGGTTGGTGGAGGGGATGATGATAATGATGAAGTTGAAGACTCCGTGTATGAAATGCGTCAACCCAATGGAACCCTACCTTTATATGATCCCCAGGCTGTACCGATTGATTGGGATGCCAATTCAGGAGAACCGCGTCCTGAAAGTGTATTGATCCCCTTAACTCGATTTTAATGTTGAGACGATTCAACCAATTGGAGAAAGCGCGGGTTCGTTTTTAAGCGAGCAAAACGGGGTTCAGCGATCGCCAAGTCTTGATAAGCACGGGGGAAACAGTCAATGGCTTTCTCTAGGCAATTGAGAGCTTCATCCCAATTTTGGAGTTCGGCGTAACAGAGGGCTTGATCGTACCAAGCATAATCATCGTCGGGATCAAGGGCTAAGGCTTGTTGATAGGCCGCAATCGCGTTTTCAAAACGACCAATACTTTGCCAAATCTGAGCCTGTTGATACCACGACCAATAATCATTGGCTTTAATCATTAAAGCTTGTTGATAATTGCGGATCGCATCGGCAAACCGCCCCCATTCCCGTAGACAATCCGCCCGTCGATAGGTCGCCCAGTAATCCTGCGGACGAATCTCCAAGGTACGATCATAAGCCGCTAAGGCTTGGGAATAACGACCCGATAAACGGTAACATTCAGCTAGACGATAGCTTGCCCAGTAATCCCTGGGAACCGCTAATAGGGCTTTTTCAAAACAGGCGATCGCTTTGGCGTAATCTTTTAAACCGTCGAAATACACATACCCCTGATCGTACCAAGCCCAATAATTTTGGGGTTCAATGGTCAACGCATTTTCATAACTCGCGATCGCGTCTTCGTAACGGCCTAATTCATCTAAAATAACCCCGCGTTTATACCAAGCCCAATAATCTTGCGGATAATATTCCAACGCCTTTTCATAGCTGATTAACGCATCTAAATATCGACCTTCTTCTAATAAAACATTCGCCTGTTGATACCACCCTTGATAATTATCAGGACGGCATTCGAGAGAATTATAAACAGTTAATTGCGGATTTCTAGCCATACGAATTGAAAAGAGTTAATCGTAATCGTAACAATTTTTAGGTTATGAAGTTTTGATACAATGCAGAAACTAAAAATAATAATTCTCGAATTACAAATGATGAGCTTGCGATAATGTTACCTTCTGAACTACTCATCCATCGGCGTAGTGGTGAAACTATTATCCCTAAACGTCTCCTGATTGACAATAGCGTACTGAAACTCGCTCAAGAACAAATTGACCTTTTTCAAAGTAGTTTAGGCGAAACTCAGGGGCAATTAGATGAGAAGTTATCGGCGTTAGAAGGCGATAGTCCCCATTACAAGACGATGAGGGGTTTGGCTCATCTGCTAAAAAATCATTTTTCGACCTTTGAAATTATTAGCCCCCTCGATCCCATTGATCTCCGCAAAAAAGTTTTTAATCAAGCGGCTTCTCAAATCTTTACGCCCCAACAAAAGCAGGAATTACTAGACAAATTAGCCCATCAATTGAGCCAAGAATTAAGCCGTGAAGTTTTGCCCACAGAAATTGAACGGGGACTCTATGCCGATTTACCCGAAAATCGTATTTTTACCCAATTTGATCCGCCTCTTCCTGATGCTTTAATTCATCGTTATAATTTGTCTCAAGTTCAAGGGGTTTTCTATCGCGCTAATCATATTATTATTAATGCCCATCGCAACGATCCAGGCGAGTATAAATTACTGTTTCGCTATCTCAAATTATTTCAATTGATGGCCTATATTGAAGGCGATGCCGATACGGGTTTTACGATTACAATTGATGGCCCGACCAGTTTATTTAAAGCCAGCACTCGTTATGGTTTAGCCCTGGCTAAGTTAGTTCCTGCTCTGTTGCACGTCAGTAAATGGAATCTTCAAGCTAAGTTAAGTAATCAAGATAGCTATAGCGGTGAAGCCAGAACAATCTATTTTCAGTTAAGCGATCGCTGCGATTTAGTGACTCATTATCCCCCAGGCAAACCCTACGATAGTATGTTGGAAAGCTCCTTTGCGAATGGATGGGATAAATTAAAAACGGAATGGCGATTAGAACGGGAAGTAGACCTGATCCCTGTCCCTGGTAGTGTCATGATCCCCGATTTCCGTTTAGTTCACCCCGATGGCCGTACCTTTTTATTAGAAATTGTCGGTTATTGGCGACCCGAATATTTACAAAAAAAATTTTATCAAGTGCGTCGTGCTGAAGTTGATAACTTAATTTTAGCGATTTCAGAAAGACTTAATTTAGAAAAAGCAGGCGTTAAATTAACCGATACTCCCGCCCAAATTATTTGGTTTAAAGATAAGCTCAGCCCCAAACATGTCTTAGAAGCCTTGGAACGTTGACGCAGGGATCAGCAAGCCAGCATTTTATAGATCTATCGCTAGGATAAATATCCTCAAAGAGTTGCCGAAAACTTTTCAATCCGTTCTTAGTTAAAATGATTTAAAACTAGGCAAAAAAACTTAGGGGGGGAAATCATGGTAGCAACGCCTGTTCAAACTGCAAAGCGGTTAACCATTCAAACGACTGAGATTGCCGCAGATACCACCACGATTCGTTCCTTGGATTGGGATCGCGATCGCTTTGATATTGAATTCGGTCTGCAAAATGGGACGACTTACAATTCCTATTTAATTCGAGGCGACAAAATCGCTCTGGTTGATACCTCCCACGAAAAATTCCGCCAGCTTTATCTCGATACCCTCACAGGGTTGATTGACCCGAAAACCATTGATTATCTGATTATTAGCCATACCGAACCCGACCACAGTGGCTTAGTCAAGGATGTTCTCCAACTTGCGCCTCAAGTGACCGTGATTGGTTCTAAAGTTGCCATTCAGTTTTTAGAAAATTTTGTCCATCAACCCTTTGAGCGGCGTTTAGTCAAAAGTGGGGATCAGTTAGATCTCGGCAAAGGACACGTTTTAGATTTTGTCAGCGCGCCTAATCTGCATTGGCCCGATACCATGCTGACCTATGACCAGGGCACGAAAACCCTGTTTACCTGCGATGTCTTTGGAATGCACTATTGCTCCGATGCCTTTTTTGATGAAAATTTAAGCAAAATTGAACCTGATTATCGCTTTTACTATGATTGCTTGATGGGGCCGAATGCTCGTTCTGTGTTAGCCGCAATGAAGCGCATGGATGAGTTAGGAGAGATTGCAATGGTCGCCAATGGCCATGGCCCGCTTTTAAAATACAACGTGCCCGAACTGTTGACCCGTTATCGAGAATGGAGCCAATCTCAAGCCAAAGCCGATAAAACCGTTGCGGTGTTCTATATTGCTGATTACGGTTACAGCGATCGCTTATCCCAGAGTATTGCAAGAGGGATTACGAAAACAGGCGTTGCGGTGGAAATGGTGGATCTCGGTTCGGCTGATCCCCAGGAAGTTCAAGAATTAGTGAATCGTTCTGCGGGGATTGTCTTAGGAATGCCACCATTAGCAGGAGATAATGCCAAAGAAATTACGACCAATTTAGGTACGATTTTGGCGGCGGTTAATCCGAAGCAAATGATTGGTTTATTTGAATCCTATGGCGGCAACGATGAACCGATTGATCCCCTGTTAACCAAGTTTTTAGAAGCAGGTTTAAAAGCGGGCTTTACGTCTATCAAGGTCAAAAATAACCCGTCTGAAAGTGTTTATCAACTTTGCGAAGAATCGGGTACAGACTTTGGACAAATTCTCGCTCAAAGCAACAAGATTAAACAGTTAAAAGCCCTCGATAATGAGTTAGAAAAAGCAATTGGTCGTATCAGTGGGGGTCTCTATATTCTTACCGCTAAAAAAGGGGAAATGAAAAGTGCAATGTTAGCGTCATGGGTAATGCAAGCCAGTTTTGATCCCCCTGGATTTACTATTGCCGTTGCGAAAGATCGGGCGATTGAATCTTTGCTACAAGTCGGCGATCGCTTTGTTTTAAATATTTTAGAAGAAGGCAAATATCAGCCTTTAATGAAGCATTTTCTTAAACGGTTCCCCCCTGGTGCGGATCGCTTTGAAGGCGTTAATACCCAAATTGCTAACAACGGTTCGCCGATTTTGACCGATGCTTTGGCCTATTTAGAAGGAGAAGTTATTAGTCGAATGGAGTGTAGCGATCACTGGATTGTTTACAGCAAAGTCAATCAAGGTCGAGTCGCAAACCCCGATGCCTTAACCGCTGTTCATCATCGCAAAGTGGGCAACTATTATTAATTGTCAGGCTATTTCAAATAAGCCAGAGTAACCCCCGATCCGCCTTCGTTTTGGGGGGCTAATTCAAAGCGATCAACAAGGGGATGATGGTTAAGAAACTCATGAACGCCTTGTCGTAATCGTCCTGTTCCTTTGCCATGAATAATCCAAAAAACCCCCGATTCGGTCGCCTGATTAATGGCCTTTTCTATTTTCGATTCGGCTGCTTCAACGCGATCGCCGCGTAAATCAATCGTATTTTGAGAAGTTCTAACGGTAACAGGGGCTTTAGGCGTGGCAGGGGCAGGAGAAGGTGTAACGGGTTTCGGGGCAGGAACCTCGACTTTTTTCCCGTCTAAGGATTCAATTTCCGTAGCGGCTATGGTCATTTTCATCAGCCCAAATTTAACCGTCACTTCGCTGGCAGACGGGTCAAAATTCAACACTTCAGCCACTTGCCCTAATGTCGGAAGCCGAACCCTTTCGCCCACTTGGGGTTGATAGCTGGGTTGCTTGACGACGGTTTTAGCTAACTGCTGCTCAGCAATTTGTTTGAGGGCTTCTGTTGCTTGATGGGTTTTCTGTCCTGTCGGTTTTCCATGTTGCAATTGTCGAATCACCTTGGCAATTTCTGAGCGTGCCTCCGTGATCGCCTTTTGAATTTCCTGCTCTTGGTATTGCCGCAAGTCTCGTTCCCTTGCCTGCAACGATGAGGCTTTTTCCGAGACTTCGGTGTAAAACTGCTCCGTTTGTTGAAGTAATTTCTGGGCTTCTTTAGCTTTCGTTTCCTGTTCTCGCCGTTGGGCTTCTAAACCTGCAATCACTTGATTAATGTCTTCCGATAAGCCCGTCATGCGAGTTTTGGCGATGTCCACAATTTCGGCACGCAATCCTAAACGTTGAGCAATAGTCAGGGCATTGGAACGACCAGGAATTCCCCACAGTAAGCGATAGGTAGGCGATAGGGTCTGATCATCAAATTCTACCGAGGCATTCTCAAAACGTTCATCCTGATATTTCAACGCCTTCAATTCGCCATAGTGAGTCGTTGCCATCGTTAATAGGGCATGATCGGCTAGGTATTTTAATAACGCG
>CAYZWO010000001.1:0-18599 GCA_964482215.1 uncultured bacterium | reverse complement strand
AAGGCACTGCCTTCAACGGGATCGGTTCCTGCGCCGACTTCATCTAATAAAACTAAGACGTTATTGAGATCACTTACATTTCCAATCGCTTCGATAATGCGGGTAATCCGTCGGATGTGTCCTGAAAAAGTAGACAGGTTTTGCTCAATGGATTGTTCATCCCCAATATCTGCCAAAACTTGATCAAACCAAGGGATTTCAACAGGAGCTTTAGCAGGAATATATAGCCCCACTTTGGCCATTAAGGCCGCTAATCCAAAAGTTTTCAGGGTAACGGTTTTTCCTCCTGTATTCGGCCCAGTAATCGCAACCACGCGAATTTTCGGCTGAATTTGTACCGTAATGGGAACGACTTCTAGCCCTTGTTCTTGTTTTTGCTGCCAAACTAACAATGGATGGCGTAATTGACGTAGGGTAATGGATTGCTCTTGAGTAAAATCGACAAAACTAGGCGCATTTCCTCCTAACCAGAGGCTATAGCGTAATCGAGCAGTGGCTAAGTCTAACTGAGTGGTAACAGTTAATAAATGGGCTAATTCTGCTTGGATCTCGGCAACTTTTTCCGTTAAACGGCGGAGAATGATTTCTTCTTCGGTTTGTTCTTGACGACGACATTGACGCAGTTTATTGCCTAATTCAACGACTGCTTGGGGTTCAATATACAAGGTTGCCCCTGTACTGGAGCTATCGTGAACAATGCCTGGAATTTGATCTTTTTGGGGGGCTTTAACGGGGATCACAAAGCGATCGCCGCGTTGAGTGATGACGGCTTCTTGGATGGCTCCCCCCTGACGTTGCAGAATATTTTGGAGTTTTTGATAAATGCGATCGCGGATTTCCTTTAAACGTTGCCGAATTTCCCCCAGTTTCGGACTCGCCCGATCTGCGACCTTTCCCGCTTCATCAATGCAATGATGGATTTCCTGCTCTAATTCAGGGTAAGTACGAACTTCTGCAACAAGCTCGGTTAAAACGGGCAAGTTTTCTTTGCTTTCAATCACCCGCCGTAAGCGTCGCGCCCCTGCCAAGGTGGTTGCCAAGTTGAGTAACTCTTGCCCTGAAAGCATTCCGCCTAATTCTGCCCGTGCCAAGCTTTCTCGAATATCGGTAATGCCCGTAAATTTCCAACCCGCATCGAAACTTTGCTCAATCCGTTCGACTTCTTGAGTTTGGGTTAATAGTTCCAGACTTTCGGCTTGGGTATCAGGGGGCAATAGTTGAGTCGCGGCGATCGCCCCTAATTTTGTCTCCGCAAACGTGGAGAGGTGCTGACAAAGGCGTTCCCATTCGAGTAAGGCTAAGGTTTCCGTTTGAATCAAGGGACTGTTAGGGTTAAAAAAGTTTCACTAAAGCATTCTACTTTTGTACGATACTTGAAACTCTCATTTCATACGTGATAAGAACACTTAATAACTTAAATCCTAGCTTACAGGGCGGGGGGTTGGCTGGGTCGAGATAACTTAAGTAGAAACTGTCAATACATTTGCACTTATTATTGGATAAGCTCAACCCTTAAAAATAATAAATATTGGGGCAAATTTCGAGAGGATTAAGGATAGATTGACGACCGCACTCTTTACCTAACATTTTGGCTTACGATGATGGGTAGAACCATTCTTGAGCGTCTGAAGAAAACCACTGCTATCGAATTACTGCCCAAAATATCATGACTGACTTCATTCCTTCTTTTCCGACTCAGCCTCACTCTACAGAGATAAAAATTGCGGTAATCGGTGATATTCATGAGCAATGGGAATTGACGGATAACCTTATTTTGCAGGAATTAGGGATTGATCTAGCCCTATTTGTGGGAGATTTAGGTAATGAATCAGTCGCGATCGCGCGGTTAATTAGTGAGCTAGAGATTCCAAAAGCAGTAATTTTAGGCAACCATGACGCTTGGTATACGGCATCCGATTGGGGACGCAAGAAATCGCCCTATGATCATCGTCAGGAAGACTGGGTGACAGAACAGTTAACACTGTTGGGAGAAGCCCATGTGGGTTATGGAAAATTGGATTTACCCCAGTTTCAATTGTCTATTGTCGGTGGTCGTCCGTTTAGTTGGGGCGGTTCAGAGTGGAAAAATCATGAGTTTTTTCGCGATCGCTATGACATCAGAAATTTTGCAGAATCTGAAGCACGGATGATTAAAAATTTACAAGAAGCAACCTATGAAACCGTCATTTTTTTAGGACACAATGGCCCATTAGGATTAGGAAATGAAGCCGAAGCCATCTGTGGTCGAGATTGGCAACCTTTAGGGGGTGATCATGGTGATCCCGATTTTGCCCAGGCGATCGCGGCAGGTCAGACAATGGGAAAACACATCCCTTTAGTGACCTTTGGACACATGCACCACTCTCTACGTCATACCAAGTCTCGTCTCCGTACCAGAGTCACTCAAGATCAACGAGGAACCATTTATCTTAATGCGGCGGCTGTCCCTCGGATTATTAATCACAACCGCGATCGGCACCATAATTTTTCCTTAGTCACCTTAGAAAATCATCAAGTTACCGATATTTCTTTGATTTGGGTGAATCAGGATTTTCGCATTGTCCATGAAGATCGCTTATATGCTCAATATGCTAAGATTTAAGACGGCTAGCCCCTGGAGAGGTGGCAGAGTGGTCGATCGCACCCGACTTGAAATCGGGAGAACCGAAAGGTTCCAAGGGTTCAAATCCCTTCCTCTCCGTACTTTCAGAGATTTTTCAAGTATAAAGTGGCATAAACGTGGTACAGATTATGCACCAATTTCTTAGCGTGTTCTAGTGTTGTCGCTCTCGATTGCCTAAAAAATAGCCAACGAGATAGAGAGAACCACACAATACCGTCACAAAATCTTCTTGATTAGGCGCGTTTAAGGCAGTATCTAACCCTTGGAATAATTTAGAGAAAACTTCTACAGAAGCCAATGTTGGACAGACTTCCTGAGCTAAATTGGCCAATACGCTGGGTTCTGCCGTACTGTGATCGGGAACAGGGACTAAATAAAGGCGATCGCCGGGACGCAACAAGGCTTGAAAAATATCACGATGGTCTTTAGTCGAAAGCATCCCCATCACCCACTGGGTCGGTTTACCTAATTGCCCCAAGTAATGCCGTAAGGCTTGGGCTGATGCAATATTATGCGCTCCGTCAATTAACAATGGCTTATCTTGCCAGCGTGTCCACTGTAAACGCCCTAACCAACGCGCTTTTGCCATTCCCTCTTGGATTGCCTGAGTTGAAATCTCCCAGCCCTGGGTTTGTAAGCATTGAATCGCCGCGATCGCGATCGCTGAATTGACTAATTGCACATCCCCAAAAAGTGGTAAGGGATAATCTATCGTTTGATATCTTGCCCAGCGTTGATCATTTTTCACGATTTCTTTCGCAGGTGTTACCCAAATGGCAGGACATTGTAAACTATCCAATTTTGACTTAATCACCACCGTAATTTCGGGCGGTAAAACGCCAATGACCGCATGATGATTCGGCTTTAAAATGCCTGCTTTTTCCATTGCAATATGTTTTAAAGTTGGCCCCAAAACTTGCCAATGTTCCCAACTCAAAGACGTGATAATGCTCACTAAAGGATGCTCAACCACATTCGTTGCATCTAAACGCCCCCCTAAGCCCACTTCAATAATCGCAATATCAACCTTTTCTTGAGCAAAATATAACCAAGCTGCCGCCGTAATTACTTCAAATTGGGTGGGAATTTCTGCTTCATTCTCAAGAGAAATATAGGATTGAATAGTGTCTAATAACTCAATAAATTTTGTTTCAGCAATCGGCTTTTCGTTTAAGCAAATGCGCTCTGTCCAATCGACCAAATGGGGAGAAGTATAACGTCCTACCCGATAACCCGCAGTTGTTAAGATTGACGATAAATAGGCACAAACCGATCCTTTCCCATTGGTTCCAGCGACGTGGATAACGGGAACCTGCTGTTGAGGATTACCCAATTTTTCTAATAAAGATTTAATTCGGTCTAGTCCAAGATGAACACCAAAACGTTGATAGGGTTTGAGATAGGAATCAATGGTCATTAATTAAGTTAGTTGGGAAGAAGAATTGGGCAATAATTAAAACAATTAACAATTATTAATTAATAATTAACAATTGTTACTATTATGGAGTTGTGAGACTAATAATAGAATTATTAAAATTCTTTGATTTATTTAACTTATTTTTATTCTTTAGCAACTTTAACTTTAGACAGATAGAGAGTTTTTATCTTAACATGGAGATATTGATGAACAAAAGCTCGGACTTCTGAATTCATTGTATTTTTCCCTGTTTAGCCTGAAATCCCCGTGAAAGATTCTGACCTATCGAATTTAACCCTTAACGATCTGTTTCCCTTTAAACTAGACAATTTTCAAAAAGAAGCGATCGCCGTTTTAGACGCAGGAAAATCGGTGGTGGTCTGTGCGCCGACGGGTTCGGGGAAAACAGTCATTGGGGAATATGCCATTATTCGCGCGCTGATGCGGGGAAAACGGGTATTTTATACAACGCCTCTTAAAGCTCTATCTAACCAAAAAGTTAGAGATTTTCAGGATAAATTGCGTTCTATTGGCCTTGAAAGAGCAGAGTTCGCGGTGGGGTTAATTACGGGAGATGTGGTGGTGAATCCCAATGCGCCCATCGTGGTCATGACGACGGAAATTTTCCGTAATATGCTCTACGAAACCCCCATTGGTCAGGTGGGAACGTCTTTGGAAAATGTGGAAACGGTCGTGTTTGATGAATGCCATTACATCAGCGATCGCGGTCGAGGAACCGTTTGGGAAGAATCGATCATTTATTGCCCGCCCACCATTCAATTAGTTGCCCTGTCTGCCACCATTGGTAAACCTGAGCAGTTAACCGATTGGATTAATCAAGTCCGTTTAGGTGCATCCCTTAAAAGTAACCGTCGGCGATCGCCTGAAGATAGCCCCTCCCACTGTGAACTGGTGAATTCCAATTTTCGCCCCGTCCCCCTGCATTTCCACTTCAGTTCTAAATCGGGCTTATATCCCCTGTTTAATAACAAAAATAAAAGCATTAACCCCCACCTCTTACCGCCTAAATCACAACGGGATAAAAAACCCAGACGACTCCGACGGGAAGACTGCCCCAGCGTTTTAACCATCGTTCAACAATTACAAGAACAAAATTTTCTACCCGCAATTTACGTTATCTTTAGCCGTCGAGGATGCGAACAAGCCGTTCGGGAATTGCGAAATTTAACGCTCGTTACTCTAGAAGAATCCCAAACCATCCAGCTTAATCTGCTGCTTTTTTTCCTGATTCACAATCCTGCCCTACAGGAACAACTTCTAACCAACTTTGGCAGCCAATACCCTGACTTTGCCTCACGAGTTCTTGCGTTTGTTGATAATCCCCAAGAATTTGCCGAGCCTTTAATTCAAACCTTTAATCAGGAACCTGAGACCCTCTGGAAACTTTGGCAATGGTTTGCGGATTCTTCTCCCATGACCCATTTAGACCAAATTGAACCCCTATTGCGGGGGATCGCCGTACACCATGCGGGCATTTTACCTGCTTGGAAAGAATTAGTTGAAAAATTATTCGAGAGCGGCCTAATTAAAGTCGTGTTTGCCACCGCAACCCTTTCAGCGGGAATCAATATGCCTGCTCGCACCACCGTTATTTCTGCCCTGTCGAAGCGGACGGATGACGGCCACAGCATGTTAAGTCCCTCGGAATTTTTACAGATCGCAGGCCGTGCAGGTCGTCGGGGAATGGATACCGTTGGCCATGTGGTCACTGTCCAATCTCCCTTTGAAGGAGCCAAAGAAGCCGCCTATTTGGCCACCGCAGAAGCCGAGCCGCTCCGTAGTTGGTTTACGCCGACCTATGGCATGGTCTTGAATTTATTACAAAAACATACCGTAGAAGAAGCTAAAGATTTATTAGAACGTAGTTTTGCAGAATATCTAGCCCAGCTTGAACTCGAACCCACCCAAGCCGCGATCGCGCGTTTATTAAGCCAAATTACCCAACTCGATATTAAATTAGCAGGGATCAATGAAAAAGATATTCGTAGCTTTGAGAAATTTCGTTCCCGATTACGAGAAGAAGAAAGATTAGTAAAAATCCTGCAACAACAAGCAGAAAAAAGCCATCGACAACAAATTGCGTCCCAAATGGCTGACCTACCTCTGGGGCAAATTTTGCACCTCAAAGGTAAACGGATTAAAGTTGCCACTCCCCTCTTAGCAACGGTGGTTAAAAAAGTCCAAGGTTTTAGTCAACTTCCTGAGTTGATTTGTTTAGGGGCAGATAATCGTTGGTATCACGTCACTTCTAGCGATGTCTTTGAAATTAACGCCGCGGCCCTTCCTGAAAATCTCGTTACCCATTTAACCCTGCCTGCTGCGGAAGTGCTTACCCCTGGTCGTCCCTTTAAAGGCGATGAAGCAACCCTTTCCCTTGCCCAACAAATTTCTTCTCTCGCCTTACCCCTCTTGCCTGCCCCTGAAGTGGTCGAACAACAACAACGGGTTGAGCACGTCCAAAAAATTCTAGATACCCATCCCCTACAACAACAAAAGCATCCCCACCGCGTTATTGAAAGCTTTCATCAGCGAGCCATGTTGCGGGAAGAGTTAGAAAAGCGGCAAATCGAATTTCAACGGCTCCAATCACGGCAATCCTATTACTGGCAAGAGTTCCTAGACTTGATCGCCATCCTACAGGAATTAGAAGCCCTAGATGAATTTTTACCCACCCCCTTAGGCGAAGCGGCTGCGACGGTACGCGGAGAAAATGAACTTTGGTTAGGCTTAGTTTTTATGTCGGGTAAGTTTAATAATCTGGCTCCCCATCATTTAGCGGCTGCGGTCAGTGGGCTAATTACCGAAACCCTCCGCCCTGATACCTGGACAAGTTATGCTGCGCCGCCAGAAGTGTTAGCCGCCCTACGCCCCAGGGTCGATTTAACCTTAATGACACTCACTCTGCGATCGCGTATTCCCTTAACCCAAGCCCTCGCAACCATCCTATTTTTGATCTACTATCTCGACCGCACTAACCTGTGGGAACTACGACGTAAACTCATCCAAACCCAAAAACGCTATGGAATTACTATTCCCCTTTGGCTAGAAGTCGATCTGCTCGGTTTAGTCGAACAATGGGCATTAGGCGCGACTTGGGATGAACTCTTTACCCACACCAGTTTAGATGAAGGCGATCTTGTCCGTATTTTACGCCGCACTATCGATCTGCTCTGGCAAGTTCCTCAAATTCCTGGTATCAGTGATTCGTTAAAAATTAATGCAAGGAAAGCAGTATCTCTTATGAAGCGTTTTCCTGTTTAAATCTCCGTAATACGGCGTTAAGTTAAACGGTATCTATGCTTCGATTCAATTTGATCACTGGAGCAAAATTGGCTGTTAATTCATCTTCACCAGGATGAACAGGTCTAATTGGTTTATCTAAAGCTTTATTCTTGAACGATTCTATCATACGGTACTTAGCTTTTTATGCTGATTTCAATCAAATAAAACTATATTAATTTTTTGTAAAATGTTAAATAAAAATATTGATAATTCCTAATTTTAAGGGTAACAGACCGATAGAAAACCTTGATTGCTGGGAAAATGTCTCCGACCCCTTCTACAATATGAGGAGTAGTGTCCTTACTACCGAAGTATCCTTTAACCCAACCTAATGCAACCCACTGATCCAAGTAAATTTACCGAACAAGCCTGGGACGCGATCGTTAAATCCCAAGAAGTTGCCCGTCGTTTCAAAAATCAAACTTTAGAAGTCGAACATGTTATTCTTGCCTTGGTAGAGCAGGAAAAGGGGTTAGCTGCGCGGATTTTTCAGAAAGCTAGTATTGATGTTCTCGGTTTTCAGCAACAGTTAGAAGTGTTTACCAATCGTCAAACCAAGCAGAGCTACGTTGATCAGCTTTATCTGGGGCGTAGTCTGGATATCATGCTGGATCGAGCCGATGCTGCCAAAGAAAGTTGGGATGATAAGTTTATCTCTGTTGAACACATGCTGGTAGGCTTTGCGGAGGATGAACGCATTGGCCGTAAGTTATTGCGCACCTTTAACCTTGATCCTCAAGATTTAGAAGTTGCTATTAAAGCCATTCGGGGCAGTCAAAAAGTTACCGATCCCAATCAGGAAGAAAAATACGAAGCTTTAGAAAAGTATGGACGCGATTTGACGGAACAGGCTCGACAGGGTAAGTTAGATCCGGTTATTGGTCGGGATGAAGAGATTCGGCGAGTTATTCAGGTGCTTTCTCGTCGTTCTAAGAATAATCCTGTCTTAATTGGTGAACCTGGGGTCGGAAAAACCGCGATCGCCGAAGGATTGGCCCAGCGTATTGTTAACGGTGATGTACCAGAGTCTTTAAAAAATCGGCAGTTGATCTCTTTGGATATGGGAAGCCTAATTGCAGGGGCAAAATATCGCGGAGAATTTGAAGAACGGCTGCGATCGGTGATGAAAGAAGTGACCCATTCCGATGGCCAAATTATTTTATTTATCGATGAAGTTCATACCGTTGTTGGGGCTGGTGGACGCGAAGGCTCAATGGATGCGGGCAACTTGCTGAAACCCATGCTGGCAAGGGGAGAACTACGCTGCATTGGCGCGACAACCCTCGATGAATATCGCAAAAATATTGAAAAAGATCCTGCCTTAGAACGGCGTTTCCAACAGGTTTACGTCAAACAACCCAGCGTAGAGGATGCGATCTCTATCCTGCGCGGTCTTAAGGAACGCTACGAAGTTCATCACGGTGTAAAAATTACTGATTCTGCGCTCGTTGCGGCGGCTACCCTTTCCCATCGTTACATCAGCGATCGCTTTCTTCCCGATAAGGCCATTGACCTCGTAGACGAAGCCGCAGCCCGTTTAAAAATGGAAATTACCTCTAAACCTGTTGAATTAGAAGATATTGATCGCCGTTTAATGCAGTTACAAATGGAAAAACTTTCTTTAAAAAGTGAAGAAAAACGGTCTGGCTTAAGCACAGATAAATCATCAAAAGAACGATTAGATAAAATCCAAATTGAAATTAAGAATTTAGAACTACAACAAAAAGAACTTTCTGAACATTGGTTAGCAGAAAAGAAAATTTTGGATGATATTAACAGCCTTAAAGAAGAGGAACAACTAATTCGCATTCAAGTAGATAAAGCTTCACAAAAAACGGATTGGGAAGAAGTTGACAGGCTAAAGTATGGAACCTTAATTCCTTTACAAGAGGAGATGGAAGCCAAGGAAATCGAACTTGCGAAGTTACAATCCGATGGGAAAACTTTACTGCGGGAAGAAGTTACCGAAGCCGACATTGCTGAAATTGTGGCCAGTTCAACGGGTATTCCCCTAAATCGCCTCATGGAATCCGAACGGCAAAAACTCTTGCAACTTGAAGGTCATTTACATCAGCGTGTCATCGGGCAGCAAGAAGCGGTCATGGCCGTTGCGGCTGCCATTCGTCGGGCCAGAGCAGGGATGAAAGATCCAAGCCGTCCCATTGGTTCATTCCTCTTTATGGGGCCAACAGGTGTCGGTAAAACCGAATTAGCGAGGGCTTTAGCTTCTTTCCTGTTCGATAGTGAAGAAGCAATGGTACGCATCGATATGTCGGAATATATGGAAAAACACGCCGTTTCCCGTCTGATTGGTGCGCCTCCAGGCTATGTGGGTTACGAGGAAGGGGGACAGTTATCCGAAGCCGTGCGTCGTCGTCCCTATTCGGTAGTGCTATTGGATGAAGTAGAAAAAGCCCATTTAGATGTGTTTAATATCCTGCTGCAAGTTCTAGATGATGGACGTATTACCGATTCCCAAGGTCGTGTGGTGGATTTCCGCAATACTATCATTGTGATGACCAGCAACATCGGTAGCGAGCATATTTTGAATTTCTCTGCGGATGATGCAGATTATGAAAAGATGCAAAAGCAGGTCTTGCAATCTCTGCGTAAACATTTCCGCCCTGAGTTTCTCAACCGTATCGATGATTTGATTATTTTCCATACCTTAAAACGAGATGAGTTACGGAATATCGTCAGCCTACAAATTAAACGGATTGAAAAACTATTAGAGGAGCAAAAGATTACCTTATCGCTCTCTGATGCTGCGTTAGATCATATTGTGAATTCCGGTTACGATCCGGTTTACGGTGCAAGGCCTTTAAAACGCGCTATTCAACGGGAATTAGAAAATCCCATTGCCACTAAAATCTTGGAAAATACCTTTATTCCAGAAGATACAATTCACATCGATTGCGTGAATAATCAGTTAATTTTTAGGAAGCCAGAGGATGTGGCTGTACCGGAAGTCAACGAAGATATCGCGATTGAAGATGATCTTCCTTTAGTAGAGGTTGAGGTAATGAGTTCCTAATAACTCAAATTTAGCGCGTGTTTGAAAAGTTGACCGAAGGAAAAGAGAATGGTGAAAACCTTTACATTTTCAGCATAAAGTCTACCATTGTAACAATCATACGACCCAGATGTGACCGCCAACGCTCATCGTTAACACTGTGCAATAAATCCGCTCTCCGAAAATCTCCATGTTTAATAGCGATTAGGCTCAAACCCTACGCGATCGCCGTTTAACTTTTTACACTCAAGACTCCCCTAAATAAATACCTAAAGATCTGGCCGTTCTTGCCATAAAACCATTGGGATCAACAGGAAAAGCACAACGATTTTCTGCATGACATTGCTTAATAATGCGAATAATTGGTTTTAACGGTAAACAGGTAACTTGTCCTTCTCGCCAAACCACCACCTGATCATATTCAGCTTGCTCAATTAACTCTACTGCCTTAATTCCGTAAGCCGTTGCTAATAGACGATCCAACGAAAGCGGGGTTCGACTTCGTTGCAAATGCCCTAAGGTTGTTGCCCGAATATCTAAGCTGGTGATGTCACAAAAGTCAGGATCATGGGTTTGACATAACTTCTCGGACTGCTTCAAAATACGGTCTGCTAAATAATCGGCAATGTATTTTTCATGTTGTTGATCGGCATCTTTTACCCCCTCAGAAATGACAATTAGAGCAAAGTGACGGCCCGAACTGCGTAATTTCATTAACTGATGGCAGCAGCTATTCACGACTTCTGGGGTTAAATAGGGCGTAATCTCAGGAATTAAAATCATGTCGGCTCCCCCTGCAATCCCTGCATTTAAAGCCAAATGACCCGCATCCCGTCCCATGACTTGCACAATAATAATGCGTTCATGACTGGCAGCCGTAAAGGTTAAATCGTAAAGGGCTTGGGTGACGATATCAACCGCAGTCGTAAAACCAACCGCCCATTCCGTGAAAGGTACATCATTATCAATGGTTTTGGGAATGGCGATAATATTCCATTTTCCTGCTTCGGCTAAATCGTAAATAATATCGAGGCTACCGTCTCCCCCAATGACAATGAGGGCTTCTAGGTCGAGTATTTCATAACCTTTAAGGATGGCGGAACGAATCTCTGGGTTTTCGGGATGACCTTTACTTAACGATCCCAAAACACTCCCGCTCAAAAACTGTAAGACATCTAGCCCCTTGAGCATCCCAGGTAAGATATAGCCATGAGTAGTCAATAGCAAATCCTGAGGTTGATATTTCCCATTGGCAATTTCCACAAAACCATCGGTGCCGTAGGGTATGCCGAAAACATCCCAACCTTTAAGGAGAGAAGATTTCACTACCGCCCGAATCACTGCATTTAGCCCAGGACAGTCTCCCCCACTGGTTAAAATTCCAATTCGTTTGTTACCCATAGATTCCCCCTGAAATTCCATTACATTTAACCGTTAGGTTTTAGGCTTTACGCGATCGCTTCATAATCACTGACGGCTTTCCAAATTGGTGCATAGGTCTGTAACGCCTTCATGTAATTGACCCGTTCAAAAGCAGAGGGATCGGGACAATGTAACTGGCTCATACTGCCCTGCATTTGTTTCACCGATTCGTATTCGTTTTCTTCCATCCAATGCAACAAATTAGCTTCTAATACGGAAAGATGGTTAATACCATGACGCAATAAAACGCTTACTAACTGCGTCACCTTTGCCCCTGCCATCAACATTTTCAATACATCGGTAGCGTGGAGAATTCCACTGGTTGCCGCAAAATCTACATTAACTCGACCATATAAAATGGCAATCCAGCGCATTGGTAAACGCATGGCATGGGGTGTACTTAATAACACATTGGGATAAACTTCTAAACTTTCTAAATGAATATCAGGCTGATAAAAACGATTAAACAGAACTAGCCCATCGGCTCCATTTTCGGCAAACCGTTTTGCCATATTGGCCATATTGCTAAAATAGGGCCCAATCTTCACCGCTAAGGGAATTTTAATTTCTGAGCGAACAATTCTGAGAATATCAATATAATTTTGTTCAACTTCCGCCCCAGGAATATCCACATCCGTTGGCACATAATAAATATTTAGTTCTAAAGCATCGGCTCCTGCTTGTTCAATTTGCTGGGCATAATCTAACCAACCGCCGAGAGTTGAACCATTTAAACTCGCAATGATGGGAATATTTAAACTTTCTTTAGCTTGGCGAATATGGTTTAAATACTCATCAGAACCCACATGGAAAATTTTGGGTTCAGGAAAATAGGTCAAGGCCTCAGCAAAACTTTCCGTTCCATAGGTTAAATGGTGATGCAATTCCAATTGTTCTTGCCGTAATTGTTCCTCAAAAAAGGAATGCAAAACGATCGCGGCGGCCCCTGCATCTTCCATGCGTTTTAAATTATCCATATCCTCCGTTAACGGCCCACAGGAGCCAACAACCAGAGGGGATTTTAAATTTAACCCTAAATAGGTGGTACTAAGATCCATAATGAGTTCTCCAAGCGTTAGTTAAGATTGAAAATTTAAAAGTGTTAGGATGCCTAAACATCAAAAACTATCTAGTCCCATTTGCCCCCTAAAACCTGTAATGATACGAGTGCCATCTTTTAAAATATGGATTTCCATTTGATCACTAGCCCAAGTTAATTGATCATTTAAGGCAGGATTAAATACATGAACCCGTTGATTTTTAGAAGAGACTAAAGAATTGGGATCATTAATGGCTAATTGCTCTAAATAGGGGCCATCAATTAATAAATCTAATTCGGCCAATAAATCCTGAGCATGGGGAGGAGCATTAGGAGATTTTAATTCTTCTAAGGTAAAACCCGTAAAAGACATAACATTTAATCCCTGCGCTTTAACAATTCGGGCTAATTGGGCTAAAGCTTCGGCTTGCCAAAAAGGTTCTCCTCCTGAAAACGTTACGCCTTGATTATTCGGATTACTCAGAATTTTTTGAGCCACTTCTTCCACAGACATTAATTGATTTTCTTCAAAAGCCCAAGATGCTTTATTAAAACACCCTGGACATTCCCGTAAACAACCTTGTACCCAAACCACAGCCCGTGAGCCTGGCCCATTAACATTGGATTCATCGACATACCCCATTAAATTAAGGTATCCAGTAGGAATTTTAAGCGGAGTTTCTAAAGGTATTTTCATAATTTTTATCGGTTAAGAAAAACTCATAAATTTTGAAAATGACTACGATTTATCCTTTCTTGGTTAAACAATAATCTTCATCAAGAATTTCTGCTTTCGTAAAAGGTAAATTTTGAGGAAAAATGTCTGATTCAGTTTCAATAAAAGCCAAATGTCTTGCATCTTGATAAGTTTCTTCTAAATTTTCATCAAAATACGCATTTAAGCTAGGACTAACTTGTAAAATATCTTGAAGATCAAAACACGCCTTGAGAGCGTCTAGCGACCAATTATTATCTTCTTGTGGTGGTAAATATTTCAACTTTAATAAGCTACGCAATAAAGTTCTCAAGTTATTGATTAAATTGTCTGTTTCTTGAAATCCCAACGATTCAACTTCGTCAATTAAGTTGTCATAATCAAGCTGATCAAGTTGACGAGTTTTTAATAAGTTAGCTGTTTCTTGAACCCATAAATAAAAATCTTGTTCATATAGTGTTTGAGTGTCAGGTTGAGTAACCATAATACTTGTCTCAGAAATTCAATTGTTTATTATTCAGCTTGATTATTAGGTAAGTAATCAGGATCAAGAATCTGTTCTTTAGTAAAGGGTAGAATAACAGGAAAAGTATTAATATCTAATCCCGTTTCGTCAGAAGCTAAATTCCTAGCCGTCTCATAACACTCTTCTAATACATCATCAAAATAAGGCTTTAAACTAGGGCTATCTCGAAAGTCTTTTTTGAGCCTGTTACGATGTTCCCTAATGGAGGAACGCCAGCTATTACTTCGTTTATCTTTTTGATACTGCCATTTTAAAAGGTGCATTAAAACCTGCTCTAAATTACTTTCTAAAGCACGTTTCTCACTTCTTCCCATAGATTCAATTTCTTCGATTAAGTTCTCGTAATCCAACTGATCGAGTTGACGATTTTTTAGTAAATTTACCGTCTCTTCAATCCACAGATTAAAATCTTCTTCATAGAGTGTTTTTACATTAATTTGTGAAACCATAATCACCTCTTAGGTAAAGGTAAGGCGAGATTAACCCAAAAGAGTTAACTCTACCTTACCCCAATTAACTAGACTGTTTCAGGCTGTTGGATGACAGGCGGTTTGGTACTGTGACCGTTACTCGTTTCCAAATGTCGTTCTGCTAAGTATTGATACATGGCCCAACGGGTATTGACATCACTTTGAGCCAGTTTCAAGAGTTTCTTCGCAGCTTCGGGATTACTGCGAGACAACATCTTAAAGCGGTTTTCTCGGTACATGGTCTGTTCTACCGTTAACTTCGGCGATCGCATATCCAGTTGCAGGGGATTTCGCAATTCTTCGGCTAAGCGGGGATCATAGCGATAGAGCAACCAACGCCCACTGTCTACCACTTCTTTTTGATAGTTCATGGCTGTCTTCATCTCGATACCATGAGCAATACAGTGAGAGTAGGCAATCACTAACGATACGCCCGGATAGGATTCCGCCTCAAGGAAAGCTCGGATCGACTGCTCATTTTTTGCCCCCATCGCAATACTGGCCACATAGACGTTGCCGTAGGTCATGGCCATCAAGCCCAAATCTTTCTTGGGAGAGGGTTTACCGCCTGCTGCAAATTTGGCCACAGCTCCACGCGGGGTTGCTTTCGAGGCTTGTCCACCCGTATTGGAGTAAACCTCCGTATCCATGACCAAAATATTGACATTGCGACCACTGGCCAGAACGTGATCTAAGCCTCCGTAGCCAATGTCGTAGGCCCAGCCGTCTCCGCCGATAATCCAGACACTCTTTTTCACCAAGTAGTCCGCGATCGCCTGGAGCATGGTAATTTTAGCCTTCAGGTTTTCATCAGCAGTCGAAGCTAACTCAGTTAAACGGTTTTTGAGAACTTGTACCCGTTCCCGTTGCTCAAAAATATCGGCTTCGGTAGTTTGGGCATTATTCGTAATCTCAGTGACTAAACTTTCTCCGACTTCACTGGCTAAGGTTTTGAGTAACTCAACCGCAAATTCTGCCTGTTTATCAATCGACACACGGAAACCTAGACCAAATTCCGCATTATCTTCAAACAGAGAATTCGACCAAGTTGGCCCGCGACCTTCTGCATTGGTTGACCAGGGCGTAGTGGGTAAATTGCCACCGTAGATCGAAGAACAGCCAGTTGCATTAGCCACTAACATGCGATCGCCGAATAACTGCGAGACTAGTTTCAAGTAAGGCGTTTCTCCACAACCCGCACAAGCTCCTGAGAACTCAAATAACGGTTCCTGCATCTGTTGATGGCTAATTTTGTTCAAATTCAACTGAGTACGATCAGGGTTTGGTAATTCTAGGAAGAAGTCCCAATTGGTGCGTTCCTGCTCCCGTAAAGGTAATTGGGGTTCCATATTAATAGCCCGTAAACGCGGCTGGGATTTATTCTTGGCAGGGCAGACATCCACACAGAGCGCACATCCCGTACAATCTTCAGCGGCCACTTGAATGGTAAATTTGAGATCGTGCCAATCGTGATCCCGCGCAGGGGAAGATTTAAAGGTTTCGGGAGCATTGGCTAGTTCGCTTTCCTCATAAACCTTGGAGCGAATCACCGCATGGGGGCAGACCAAGACGCATTTCCCGCACTGTACGCAGACATCGGGATCCCAAACGGGGATTTCCTGGGCAATATTGCGTTTTTCCCATTTTGCGGTTCCTGTCGGGAAGGTTCCATCACAGGGCAAAGCACTAACGGGTAGCTCATCCCCTTGGCGCGCCATGATTTTACCCAACACATCTCGAATAAAGGCAGGAGCGGTGTCAGGAATCACAGGTTTAATGTCTTCGGCATTCTCATCAATCTGGGCAGGAATGGACACTTCATACAAATGTTCTAGGGCAGAATCCACCGCTTTCATGTTCATCTGTACGATGTCTTCTCCTTTCTTGCCGTAGCTCTTGCGGATCGATTTTTTGATTTGCGCGATCGCGTCTTCACGAGGTAATACGCCTGCTAGAGCAAAGAAACAAACCTGCATGACGGTATTAATGCGGCCACCCATTCCCGCTTCCCGTGCCACTTGGAAAGCATTGATGGTATAAACTTTCAGGTTTTTGGCAATAACCTGTTCCTGTATCGGTCGGGGTAAATGCGACCACACCTCATCGACAGCATAGGGACTGTTAAATAGCAACGTTGCGCCTGGAACCGCAGGCGTGATCAGGTCGAACTTATCGATAAATTCCCATTGATGGCAGGCGACAAAATTCGCTTTGGTAATCAAATAACTAGAATGAATGGGATTGGGCCCAAAACGCAAGTGAGAAACCGTTACCGACCCTGATTTCTTCGAGTCATAAACAAAGTAACCCTGGGCGTAATTGTCCGTATCTTCCCCAATAATCTTGATCGAGTTTTTATTGGCTCCGACCGTTCCATCCGACCCTAGCCCGAAGAAGATGGCACGCACCACATTGGCGGGTTCTGTCGAAAAGCTATCGTCATAGGCTAAGCTGGTTTGGCTTACGTCGTCGTTAATGCCGATGGTAAAGTGATTTTTAGGCGTTGCTAAGGCTAAGTTATCAAAAACTGCCTTAATCATGCCAGAGGTAAATTCTTTGGAAGATAACCCGTACCGTCCCCCAATTAAAACTTTCAGATTTTGCAGTTTGGTTTTTAACTCGTTATTCGCACCGAATAGGGTTTCTTGGACTGCGGTGACGACATCGGTATAAAGCGGTTCCCCTGCGGCTCCAGGTTCTTTGCAACGGTCTAAAACGACAATTTTTTGTATGGTATCGGGTAAGGCTTTGATTAAGGCTTGGGCATCAAAGGGACGATAGAGCCGTACTTTTAAGACTCCGACTTTTTCCCCTTGGGTGTTTAAGTAATCTACCGTTTCCTCTACTGCTTCGGCTCCCGATCCCATGAGGATGACGACTCTTTCTGCTTCGCGATCGCCGTAATAATCGAACAAATGATAATGCCGCCCTGTGACTTGAGCAAAATCATCCATCACCCGTTGCAGAATTTCGGGATATTTTTCATAAAAGGGATTAACGGTTTCCCGTGCTTGGAAATAAACATCAGGATTTTGAGCCGTTCCCCGCAATACAGGATGATCAGGGGTTAAGGCCCGTTGGCGATGGGCTAATACCGTTTCATCTTTAATGAGTGCCCGTAAATCTTCATGGGTCAGCAACTCCACCTTTTGAACTTCGTGGGACGTGCGGAACCCATCGAAGAAATGTAAACAAGGAATGCGAGATTCTAAACTGGCAGCCGTCGAAATGAGGGCAAAATCATGGGCCTCCTGTACCGAAGCCGAAGCCAACAGAGAAAATCCCGTCCCCCGTGCCGCCATCACATCGGAGTGATCCCCAAAAATGGACAAACCCTGAGCCGCCAGCGATCGCGCTGCCACATGAATCACGGCTGCGGTTAATTCCCCTGCAATCTTGTAGAGGTTGGGAATCATTAATAATAAGCCCTGGGAAGCCGTAAAGGTCGTGGTTAACGCCCCTGTTTGCAAAGCCCCATGAATTGCACCCGCCGCACCGCCTTCACTCTGCATTTCCACAATCGACGGAATCGTGCCCCACAAATTGGGTTTGTTTTCCGATGCCCAAGCGTCTGCCCATTCTCCCATTGGCGAAGAAGGCGTAATCGGGTATAGGGCAATCACTTCACTTAATTGATAGGCAACCCTGGCGACCGCTTCATTGCCATCAATGGTTGCATAGGTTTTAGTTCTCATTGTGTCCTCTCGAATCTAACCAATAGCGAAAATTTCGGGTATTTCTATCGCAATGCTTGAAATCATTTATCGAAATATCAAAAATTCCAAACAAAAATTAAGCACTCTTATTGAGTTTTTGATGTTACATAAATCAATCTTTAAACAACTTTTTTGTTGCTTTTGTTGAGGGTCTTGAAGCAGCGATCGCGGACGGCTAAAGCTTTTTAGGAGTAAGCACTCAGGGCAATTTTCTCCTCACAGTTGATACATTTCGGTGCTATCTAGATCATCAACTAAAATTTTGGTTTTGAGTGATTTTCTTATCTTTTTTTAATACACACACGACTTGGAAGGTTATAAAATAGGCAAAAGAAAACTCGCTTTAAATAGGCAT